>NZ_JAPCIQ010000058.1:0-26908 GCF_027707405.1 Aeromonas sp. QDB68
CATAAGCTCGGAGCGAAGCATTTACCAAGGCATCTTGCTGAATACTGCTTCCGGTTTAATCATCGTTTTGACCTCAATAGCATGTTGGTAGAATTGGGGCATGCAGTCGTGGCAAGCCCTCCGATGCCATATCGACTCTTGAAGCTGGCTGAGGGTCATGGGTAATCAGGAAACTTTTTGCGTCTCCGACGGAGGCGATCAAGGCACTCGCGGTGAGCGGGCCGATCCCCGGGATCTGCGCCAGCTTCTTGCTGGCGACGTTCTCACGATGCCAGCTCTGGAGTTGGACCTCTAGTTCCTGAACCTGCCGGTCGAGCGCCTTGAGATGCTCCCCCAGGCGCTCGAGCAATTGCCGAAACGTCCCTGGCAACCCGTTCTCGTACTCCTCTAGGATCTCGGGCAGATGCTTGCCAATGTGGGCAATGCCTTTAGGGATGATGATCCCGTGTTCTGCCAGCAGACCACGTAGCTGGTTGGCCTGTGCGGTCCTCGCCTTAACAAAGCCTTGTCGGGCGCGGTGCAGCGCTAGGACGGCTAACTGCTCACTACTCTTCATTGGCACAAACCGCATGTTCGGCCGGCTCACCGCTTCGCAGATCGCCTCAGCATCCGCCGCATCGTTCTTGTTGGTCTTCACGTAGGGTTTAACAAACTGCGGGGCCATCAGTTTAACGGTATGTCCTAGCCCTTGCAGTTTTCTGGCCCAATAGTGGGCGCTGCTACAGGCTTCCATGCCAACCAGACAGGGTGGCAGATTGGCAAAAAAGCTGATCATTTGTGCCCGCTTGAGCTGCTTGTTAAACAGGCACTTACCGTGTTCGTTCACACCGTGTATCTGGAAAATCGCTTTCGCCAAATCGATCCCGATAGTTTTAACGTTCATGTTGATCGCTCCGCTCACATTGATGAATGTATCGTCCCACACGTTGGCACAGGTGCTGCCAGTTTAGGAGGGGCGACCATCCCATTAGCTGTATCAGCAAGCGCGCCAAGACGGTCGAAATCAAGTACCGCCTATCGAGCCATGGCCCAGTGGCTCACCTGGTCATCGATGCCACCGGACTCAAGGTCTATGGCGAAGGCGAATGGAAAATTCGCAAGCACGGCAAGGAGAAACGCCGCGTCTGGCGCAAGCTTCACCTGGCCGTAGATGCGGCGACCCATGCCATCGTTGCAGCCGAAGTCAGCCTGGAAACGGTGGGCGATAACGAGGTGTTGCCCACGCTGCTCAACCCCTTGCGCCGCAAGATAGAACAAGTCAGCGCAGATGGTGCCTATGACACCAGAGCCTGCTATACCCTACTGCAAAAGAAGGGCATCAAGGCCACCATACCGCCGAGAAAGAATGCGGCATTCTGGAAGAAAGGCTATCCACGCAACGAGGCGGTTGCCGCGCTCAAGGCAGGAGAGCTGGAGCAATGGAAAAAGGACTCTGGCTATCATCAGCGCTCGATAGCTGAGACCGCCATGTATCGCTTCAAGCAGCTCATCGGTCCGAAACTGAGTCTGCGGAGCTACAACGCCCAGGTGGGTGAGATCCTGGCTGGGGTAAAAGTCATGAACAAGGTCATAGGGCTTGGTATGCCCATTCGGCAGGCCGTCAACTAAGCCCGCCCGGCGGGTTGGGGAGCGAGTATCCGACTTTGGATTTGATCAACAAGGCCCCATCAGACGAGGGACCTGGTTCGCAGGGGGAGCCATATGCACCAACTGCTCGCCTCGATAGATACCTACACCACCGCTACGCCAGTGACCCGCATCATCACAGAGTCCACGCATCAGGAGTCCATGAGCACCAAGTAAATCATCAGCTGAAGCTGGATCCCAATCAGAAATTGCCTCATAGGTAGCAAGCACAATGAGATTCATTTGATGAACCATTGCCGTTTACCAAAGCAACCTTGAATCACGTTACCCACGACCTCGGTTTGAACGACCGACTCTGGCCGCGCGATATGTTGGTGAACATACTCCCCCCAACGCAAAAACAGCGCTCGTAACTTCTCTGGATTACGCAGCGCCCCAGCCTGATAGGTACGTAACAGCTTGTCGCTGATTTGATGGTTGAGCATGTGCTCGATCTCTAGCGGCCCAGCACCCAGTTCGATACCACAGCAGTTAGCAACGCTGCGGCGAAGGTCATGCACACTGAAGGATTCAAATTCACCCATCTTGCGCTTTTGTAACCGATCAAGCGCACGCATCAACGCATCGCCAGTGATGGCGTGACCGAGCTTTGTGTTCGATTCGAAGACATAGGGGCTGACTAGCGAACAAACCATTCTTTGCTCTTCAATGATGGTCTGAGCCAATGGTGACAGCGTGACAACATGGGGACGCCCGCTCTTGGTTTCGGGGATCGTCCAGCGATCGCCATCCAGATGCGCCCATTGCATCGATATCACTTCACCGCGCCTAACGGCAGTCAGGATAATCATCTTGATAGCATTGGCAACACTACCAGAAAGCACCGTGCTGGCGGCAATACCGCGTCCTCCGCTCGCCAGAGCACCACCGCCTGTCACGCCCTCCTCCAGAGCCAACCACAGGGCTCGTAGCTCTCCAACTGGCAGCCAGCGCTCTCGTGGCGGATTAGGGGTTGCATTATAAATTTTGGGCTTAAGCGCCAGCGTTGGGCTTATCTCCACCAACTGCCGCCGCATGGCCTCCTCCATCACCTGGTTCATGATCCCCATCGCTTTACGCAAACCTTCGAGACTCACTCTCTGGAGTTTCTGGTAATGACGATGTAAGACAGCCATGGAGATATCGCAGACACGCTGTTTACCAAGGTCTTTTTCCAAATGAACTTGGTAGATACGACGATAATCGGATGCCGTTCTCGGACTGATCTCGGTCTGGACGCCATTGCGGCGTTTGACCGTGGATTTGTGAGTTAGCCATTGTTTGAACAACTCATCCAACGTGAGCATTTGCTCGTTCTTCTTTTTGGCATCTGCCACTACCTGGCGAGGGTCGATGCCCTGTTTGACCAGAAGCGAAGCTTGAGCGTGTGCCTCTCTGGCTTGCGCTAATCCCATCGATGGGTAACTACCGAGGGTCATTTTGTGCTGCTTCTGTGCAATGTAGAAGCGATACAACCAGCTTTTTGACGCAGCTCCGGCTCTCGCCTCCAAACTGAGCCCCTTATTGCCACCGCTGGAGACCGTCATCACCACCCTTTGCTTTCCTTCGGAAGGGGTCAGGGCACTACACTCTCTATCAGTCTTGATCATGCCATTCTCGCGTACTTGCTCGCGTACTTAAAAAGCATTGTATAGAGGTAGACACCATTGGACAACGCTGGATGCAGAAAACAAATAAAGCACGAAATATCAAATACTTAACAAAACACTCTTGGACTTTATTCGACAGTATTGGACGCCAGATTATGGACTTCGTAATGCGAAGGTCGTAGGTTCGACTCCTATTACCGGCACCAGACAGACGAAGGGTTGGCCTCAGTGCGAGGCCAACCCTTCGTGCTGTTTGTCCCGGGTCTCTGGCCAAGACGCCGGTGTGACTGCGCCAGAACACCCTCCCCCTCCAGGACACCGCCATCCGCGACGGTCCTGTTCATCTTTCAGAGCCTGACACACCAACCTGGCCCCACCGACAGAGAGGGCTGCCAGGCAGCCACGTCTCGGCTGCACCTGGGCGAGCATCGTTATCCCGGGGCGCCTCAGCGCTGGGCATAGATCTGGTCGAACACCCCGCCCTCCTTGAAGTGAGTGCGCTGAATCACAGGCCACGCGCCGAAGGTCTTCACCACGTCGAGGAAGGTGGCGTTCGGGAAACGGTCTGCAAACTCGGCGAGGATCGCCGGGTTGCGCGGGCGTAGATAGTTGCTGGCAGCAATGCGTTGGCCTTCGTCAGACCAGAGATAGGCCAGATAGGCTTCGGCCTCCTTGCGGGTACCCTGCTTGTCGACCACCTTGTCCACCACTGACACCGGCAGTTCGGCCACGGCAGTGACGCTCGGATAGACCACCTCGAAGCTGCCACGGCCGAACTCCCGGGCAATCATCTCGGCTTCGTTTTCGAACGTGACAAGCACGTCCCCTATGCGGTTCTGGATGAAGGTGGTGGTGGCGGCGCGGCCGCCGGTGTCGAGCACGGGAACCTGCTTGAACAGCTTGCCGACAAATGCCCTGGCCGCATCTTCATCGCCCCCCTGCTCCAGCACATACCCCCAGGCAGACAGATAGGTGTAGCGGCCGTTCCCCGAGGTCTTGGGGTTGGGCACGATGACCTGTACCCCCTCCTTGAGCAGATCAGGCCAATCCTTCAACCCCTTGGGGTTGCCCTTTCGCACGATGAACACGGTGGCCGAGGTGAAGGGGGCGCTGTGATCCGGCAGGCGATCCGCCCACCCCTTGGGCACCAGGCCCCCATGCTCGGCGAGGGCGTTGATGTCGGTGGCCATGTTCATGGTGATGACATCGGCGGGCAGGCCGTCGATAACAGCGCGCGCCTGCTTGCTCGATCCGCCGTGGGACATGTTGATCTGCAGTGGCTCCCCGCCTTCGGCCTGCCAGTGCTTCAGGAAGGCTCCGTTGTACTCCTTGTAAAAATCGCGCATCACGTCATAGGAGGCGTTGAGCAGGGTGGCCGCCTGGGCCAGCGGGGCGAGAGCCAGTCCTGCAACAATCAGGGTGGCGGGCACGAGTCGTTTCATTTCACATCCTTGGAATGAGGGGCGAGTGACTGACTATAAGAGTCAACTATTTATTCTTTGAAAGAATAATTACGGCACAGCTTATGCGATAAATGGCATCTCCTGGATCCGGCGCAACGGATGACGGCGATGAGGTAGTCACCTCCAGGCGGGCCATGATGGCTGCCGAGGACGGCGCCCATGAGCGTGGGGCACCTCCTGCCCGCTCCCTGCCCCGGGCAGGGAGCGCCGTTGTCATCTGCCTCGATGTGGCTTCTCGACATGACAGATAAAAAACGGGGCGAACCTAGTGGTTCACCCCTGATGCTTTTTACGTCAACCCCGAGGGGTCAACCCTGTTTGTCTGATGCCAGCTCTGCGTCCTTCGGCGCCTGCCAGCCGCCACCGACGGCCTTGTAGAGGGCGACCTGGTTACTCAGCTGGGCGAGCCGGGTGCTGATGAGCCCCTGCTTGGCGCTGAACAGGGAGCGCTGGGCATCGAGGCGGGTCAGGTAGCTGTCCACCCCTTGCTCGTAACGCACCTCCGCCAGCCTGAAGTAGGTCTGGTTGGCATCCACCAGCGCCTGTTGCGCCTGCAGCTGCTGCGCGTAGTCAGCCTGGGCACCGAGGGTATCCGCGACCTCCTTGAAGGCGGTCTGGATGCTCTTCTCGTAGCTCGCCACCGCCTGTCTGGTCCCCACCTCGGCCACGTCCAGATCCGCAACGCGCTTGCCGCCATCGAAGATGGGCAGATTGATCTGGGGCATGAAGGTCCAGGTGCCGGTGCCGCCGTCAAACAGACCGCTCAGCTGGTTGCTGGCGGTGCCCGCCGTCGCGGTGAGCGAGATGGTCGGGAAGAAGGCGGCGCGGGCCGCCCCTATGTTGGCGTTGGCCGCCTTCAGGTTGTGCTCCGCCGCCAGGATGTCCGGGCGTTGCTGCAACAGGCTGGAGGGAGCCCCCACCGGGATCGGCGCCAGTTTCACCTCGGCCAGGGTAGCCGGTTGTGCCGCCAGCACCGGGATATCGGTGCCAAGCAGCAGGGCCAGACCGTTTCTGTCCTGCTTCACCAGACGCTGGTATTGCGCCTGGCTGACCTTGGCGTTTTCCAGTGCCGTGCGCCCCTGGGCCAGCTCCATCTCGGAGGCGGCGCCCAGGCGGTATTTGTGCTCGGTCAGGGCATAGCTCTCCTGCTCGGTGGCGAGGGTCGCCTGGCTCAGGGCCAGCAACTCCTGATCCGCCAGCAGGGTGAAGTAGGCATTGGCCACCGAGGCCACCAGGGCGATCTGGGTGCTGCGCTGGGTCTCGATTTGCGCCAGATAGGTCTCAAGGGCCTGATCTTTCAGGCTCTGGATCCGGCCAAACAGATCCAGCTCATAGGCGGTGATGCCGATGTTGGCGCCATACTGGCTGCTGATGGTGCCCTGCCCAGTACTACTGAGATCGTCGGATCCCTGCTGGCGGGTACCGCTGCCACTGGCGGCCAGGGTCGGCAACTGGGCCGCCCGCTGGATACGGTATTTCGCCTCGTAGGCCTCGACGTTGAGGGCTGCCAGGCGCAGATCCCGGTTGCTCTCAAGGGCGGTGCCGATCAGCGTCTGCAGGGCCGGGTCCTGGAACTGCTGGCGCCAGGGGGCAAGTTCCCCCTTGGCGGCCAGGTCAGCTTGCCAGGAGGCGCCTTGGGGCAGCTCGGGGCGCTGGTAGTCGGGGGCCATGGAGCAGCCCCCCATCATCAGGGTCACGCCCAGGGCGATCAGGGTCTTAGTCATGGTTGATCTCCTTGGTGTGGACACTCTCTTCCCCGGCATGCTTGCGTTCGGTGAAATAGCGCATCACCAGCACGAAGAAGAGCGGCACGAAGAAGATGGCGAGCACGGTGGCACTGATCATCCCTCCCATCACGCCGGTCCCGATGGCGTTTCGGCTGCTGGCGCCCGCCCCGGTGCTGATCACCAGGGGCAGTACCCCCAGGATGAAGGCGAGCGAGGTCATCAGGATGGGGCGCAGGCGCTGACGCGAGGCCTCCACCACCGCATCCCCGAGCCTCATCCCCTTGTCGTGCAGCTCCTTGGCGAACTCGACGATGAGGATGGCGTTCTTGGCCGACAGCCCGATCGTGGTGAGCAGGCCTACCTGGAAGTAGACGTCATTCTCAAGCCCGCGCAGGGTCGCGGCCAAAATGGCCCCCAGCACCCCGAGCGGCACCACCAGCATGACCGAGAACGGAATGCTCCAGCTCTCGTAGAGGGCCGCCAGACAGAGGAAGACCACCAGGAGCGAGATGGCGTACAGGGCCGGCGCCTGGGAGCCTGCCTGACGCTCCTGGAAGGAGAGGCCGGTCCACTCGATGCCGATCCCTTCCGGCAACTGCTTGACCATCTCCTCGATGGCCGCCATGGCATCACCCGTACTCTTGCCCGGGGCCGCCTCACCGACGATCTCCATGGCGGAGACACCGTTGTAGCGCTCAAGACGGGGCGAGCCGAAGCTCCACTCCGTGCTGGCAAAGGCGGAGAAGGGCACCATCTGGCCCGCGCTGTTGCGCACGTACCACAGCTTCAGATCTTCCGGGTTCATCCGGAAAGGGGCATCCGCCTGCAGATAGACCTTCTTGACCCGGCCTCTGTCGACAAAGTCGTTCACATAAGAGGAGCCCCAGGCCGCCGACAGGGTGTTGTTGATGTCGGTGATGGAGAGCCCCTGGGCCAGCGCCTTCTCGTAATCGATCTTGATGTCGAGCTGGGGCGTGTCTTCCATCCCGTTCGGGCGTACCCGCACCAGGTTGGGATCCTGCGCCGCCATGCCGAGCAACTGGTTGCGCGCCTGCATCAGCTTCTCGTGACCCAGACCGCCGCGGTCTTGCAGGAAGAAGTCGAAGCCGGTGGCCGTGCCGAGTTCCGGAATGGGGGGCAGGTTGAAGGCGAAGACCTGGGCTTCCTTGATGCTGAACAGGAACCCCATGGCGCGGCCGATGATGGCATTGGCGCTGCGCTCTTCCCCCTTGCGCTCACTCCAGTCCTTGAGCTTGATGAAGGCCATGCCGCTGTTCTGACCGCTACCGGCGAAACTGAAGCCCGCCACCGTCAGCACGGAGTCCACGTTCTCCTTCTCGTTCTCGAGGAAGTAGTCGCGCATCTCCCCGAGCACCACCTCGGTCCGCTCCTTGGTTGCCCCCACCGGGAGCTGCACCATGGACATGATGACCCCCTGATCCTCTTCCGGCAGGAAGGAGGTGGGCATGCGCATGAAGAGCACCGCCAGCACCGCCAGCATGGCCAGATAGATGATGCCGTAGCGGGTGCCCTGCTTGATCACCTTGCGCACGCCGTTCTGGTAACGGTTGGCGTTGGTGTCGAAGAAGCGGTTGAACCAGCCGAAGAAGCCGCGCTGGGCGCCGAATTCACCGTGCTTCATGGGTTTGAGCAGGGTGGCGCACAGGGCCGGGGTCAGGATCAGGGCCACCAGCACAGAGAGCACCATGGCCGAGACGATGGTGAGGGAGAACTGGCGATAGATGGCACCGGTAGAGCCACCGAAGAAGGCCATGGGCACGAACACCGCCGACAGCACTAGGGCGATGCCCACCAGGGCGCCGGTGATCTGGGTCATGGACTTGCGGGTCGCCTCGAGGGGGGAGAGATCCTCCTCGCTCATCAGACGCTCCACGTTCTCCACCACCACGATGGCGTCATCCACCAAGAGGCCGATGGCGAGCACCAGACCGAACATGGTCAGGGTGTTGATGGAGAAGCCGAAGGCCGCCATCACCCCGAAGGTGCCGAGCAGGACCACGGGCACCGCGATGGTCGGAATCAGGGTTGCCCGGAAGTTCTGCAAGAACAGATACATGACGCAGAACACCAGGAAGATCGCCTCGATCAGGGTCTGCACCACCTCCTCGATGGAGATCTTCACGAACGGCGTGGTGTCGTAGGGATAAACGATCTCCATGTTGGCCGGGAAGTACTCGGAGAGTTCACCCAGCTTGGTCCGCACGTGCTCGGCGGTGTCCAGGGCGTTGGCACCGGTCGCCAGCTTGATGGCGACGGCGGCGGTGGCCTGGCCGTTGTAGAGCGCGGTCGCGTCGTAGTTTTCACCGGCAAGTTCGACCCGGGCCACGTCCTTGAGCTGGACCTTGGAGCCGTCCTGGTTCACCCGCAGCAGGATGTTGTTGAACTCCTCCACGGTGGAGAGCCGGGTCTGGCCCATGATGGTGGCGGTAAATTGCTGATCGCTCACCGCAGGGGTCCCCCCCAGCTTGCCGAAGGCAACCTGGGCGTTCTGGGCCTTGATGGCGGCCTGAATGTCGGCCGGGGTCATCTGCACCCGGTTGAGCTTGTGGGGATCGAGCCAGACGCGCATGGAGTACTGGCTGCCGAACAAGGTGATGTCACCGACCCCGTCCAGACGGCTCAGGGGCTCCTTGATGTTGGCTACCACATAGTCCGCCAGGTCATCGTTGGTCATGGCGCCATCGGTGGAGATGAAGGCGGCCACCATCAGGAAGCTGCTGGAGGTCTTCTGTACCCGCACGCCCTGTTGCTGCACCTCTTGGGGCAGGAGCGACATGGCCTGTTGCAGCTTGTTTTGCACCTGCACCTGGGCGATGTCGGGATCCGTGCCCGGCTTGAAGGTGAGGGTCACGCTGACGTTCCCTGACGAGTCGGATTGCGCCGACATATAGAGCAGGTGATCCAGCCCGGTCATGTTCTGCTCGATGATCTGGGTCACCGAGTCTTCCACCGTCTTGGCGGAGGCCCCCGGGTAGCTGGCGGAGATGCCAACCGCCGGCGGGGCGATGGTCGGGTACTGGGCCACCGGCAGGCCGATGATGGCCATGGCCCCAGCCAGCATGATCACCAGGGCGATCACCCAGGCGAAAATGGGTCTATCTATGAAAAAACGTGCCATGAGGCGACTACTCCATCCTACTGCTTGGTTGCCGGGGTCTGTTGTGCGCTGTTGCCGGCACGTTCAGTGGGCGCCACCACGACCCCGGGTTTGACTTTCTGCAGACCGGCGACGATCACCTTCTCGCCAGCCTTGAGACCGGACTCCACCACCCAGCTGTCGCCGGACATGCGGCCGACCTGCACTTCACGCAGTTCCACCTTGTTGTCCGCCGTCACCACCATGACGGTGGCACCGCCCTTGGGGGTACGGGTCACGGCAGTCTGGGGCACCAGCAGGCCTTGCGGGCGCTCGCCCTCCTGCAAGGTGGCGCGCATGAACATGCCGGGCAGCAGCAGTTGATCCGGGTTGGGCACGATCACCCGCAGGGTCACCATGCCGGTCGCCTCGTCCACGGTCACATCGGAGAACTGGAGGGTACCTTTCTCGCCATACTGGCTGCCATCTTCCAGCTGGAAGCTGACACCGGCCCCGTCCTTCTCCCCCTGGGTCAGCTTGCCCTCGGCCACCAGGCGCTTGAGGCGCAGCAGGTCGGCGGTGGACTGGCGCACGTCCACGTACATGGGATCGAGCTGGGAGATGGAGGTGAGGCTGTCCGCCTGCTGGGCGGTGACCAGGGCTCCCTCGGTCACCGCAGACTTGCCGATGCGGCCGCTGATGGGGGCCGTGATGCGGGTGTAGGCCAGGTTGATGTTGGCGGTCTGCAATGCGGCCTTGGCGGCCCCGATCTCGGCCAGCTGCTGTTTCCAGGCCGCGTCGGCGTCGTCATACTCCTGGCTGCTGATGGCTTTCACCTTCACCAGCTCGGCGTAGCGCTGGGCCTTGAGGCGGGCGCTGCGCTCGTTGGCCTCGGCCTTGGCGAGGTTGGCCTTGGCGGAAGCCACTTCGGCCTGATAGACGGCGGGATCAATCTGATAGAGCAGTTGACCGGCCTTGACGTCGCTCCCCTCGGTGAACAGGCGCTTGAGGATGATGCCGTTCACCTGGGGACGCACCTCGGCCACCCGCAGGGGGGCGGTGCGGCCGGTGAGCTCGGACAACAGTTGCAGGGGGGCCGTATGGAGGGTGACCACGTCCACGGCGGCGGGAGGCATCTCCCCCATGGCCTGCTGGGCCCCGTCCTTGTCACCACAGCCAGCCAGCAGGCCGCTTGCCAGCAAGGCAAGGCCGACCGAACGTGCGAGAATATGTTTATGCATCAAGTCTCTGAACCTCTGTTTCAATCAAAAAGAAGTGACAAAACCACAGGGTTTATAAGGCCCCTGTTGGTAAAACGGCGAAGATGAGGCAATATACATACATTCATGAATGTATGTAAGAAACTTTTTTCACTTTTAAACAGGACCGGAGTCAATGGCCAGACGCACCAAAGAAGAGGCGCAGCAAACCCGCTGCAACATCATGAGCACGGCCCTGGATCTCTTCTGCCAACAGGGGCTGGCACGCACCAGCCTGACCGATATCGCCAAGGCGACGGACCTCACCCGGGGCGCCATCTACTGGCACTTCAAGAATAAAGAAGAGCTGTTCGTCACCCTGTGGGAGGAGCTGTGTGCCCCCCTCTCCCACCAGCTCGATGCCTGCGTCGACGAGGCGGAGCCGGATCCCCTGGGCAAGCTGCGCAGCTTTCTCAAGGAGGTGATGCTCAAGATCAGCACCGAGCCCGCCCACCAGCAGATGTTCACCATCATGTTCAATCTGGAGTCCATGGAGGGAGAGGCCGCCGTCATGCGCGAGCACATGCACCTGCAATCCATGAATTTCTTCCGGGATCTGGAGATCACCCTGGCCAATGCCGTGCGTCGTGGCCAACTGCCCGAGGGGCTGGATCTGCGCCGCGCCGCCACCCTGCTCCACTGCACCCTGGACGGCTACATCATCAACTGGCTGCACTTCCCGGATCGCATCGATCTGATTGAGGAGTCGGACTTCCTCCTCGATACCCTGTTCACCCTCATCGCGAGCCCCACCCTTCGCCGCCACCCCTGAGTCGGCAAGACGCGCCGCCCCCGCCAATGCTCAACAGCCGGGGGCAAACCTGCTAGAGTAACGCCCCCCACCACGATGAGCCCGACACCCTTGCCACACGCCCCCGCGCCGGCGCACGACGCCGCCCCTCGCCCCGCCCTCGTGGCAGGCGCCCATGCCCCCTTCCTGGCCCTGCTGGGCAACGGCCGTCATCTGCTGGAGGCCGGTTGCGGGGCAGGAGAGGATCTGCGCCTCTTTCGCCAGCAAGGCCTCACCGTGACCGCCTTCGATGCGAGCCGGGCGCAGGCCGCTGCCGCCTCGCGCCTGTGCGGTCAGCCGGTGCGAGTCTGCCGCGTCGAGCAGATGCAAAGCGTCGTTCCCTATGACGGCATCTGGGCCAGCGGCTCCCTCCCCTGTCTGCCCGAGCACGAGATAGCCCCGGCGCTCGGTCATCTGGCCACCCTGCTCAAGGCCGGGGGCCCCCTCTACGCCTCCTTCCCCCACGGGAAGGGCGAACCGCTGCCACGGTCGGGGGAATATCCCCTGCAGACCCGGCTCGACGAGGCGGGACTGCGACGCCTGATCGCTCCCCTCCCCTTCACCCTGCACCACGGCTGGGTGGGGGAAGATGAGGTGAACGGCCCCTGGCTGCACGCCTTGCTGGTGCGGCGCTGATCCGCGAAAGCCCCCGGGGACAGTGACACCTCACGGCATTCAGCCCGTTAACAATATTTAACCCTGAGTTAACCACCATAAAGCAGACAAGATGCGGTGTTTGTGTTAAAAAGCGGCATTAAAATCAAAATTAAATAACAAATCAGACACCAACACCTGGATTCCTCCATGAAACTCGTTCTCAATCTGGTTGCCGGTATCCTCGCCGGCCTGCTGCTCGGTCTCTATGCCCCCGAATGGGTCGCCCGCGTGCTGTTCACCGCCAAGACGGTGATAGGCCAGCTCATCACCTTCACCATCCCGCTCATCATCCTCTTCTTCATCATGAGCGGCATCGCCAGCCTGCCGAAGAACTCCGGCAAGCTGCTGGGCAAGACGGTGGGACTCTCCTACTGCTCCACCATACTGGCGGGCCTGTTCGCCTTCACCGTGGCGAGCCACCTGATCCCGCACCTGACCACGGCCGCCGAGCCTACCGCCGAGGCTGCCACCAAGCTCGCTTCCTACATCAACCTCGAGATCCCGCCCCTGTTCGGGGTGATGTCGGCACTGGCCGCCGCCTTCGTGTTCGGCATCGGCATCAGCGCCACCCAGGCCACCGACCTGCGCCGGGTCGCCGATCAGGGCCGTGACATCATCGACCGCCTGCTGGCACGCGTGATCATTCCCCTGCTCCCCTTCTACATCGCCGGCGTCTTCGTCGAGATGACGGTGGAAGGCACCGTCTTCGCCACCCTCAAGACCTTCGGAGTGGTGCTGGTGATGGCCATCGTCATGCACTGGATCTGGCTCTGCGTCCTGTTCGTCGGCACCGGCCTCGCCCAGGGGCGCTCCCCCGTCATGCTCATCAAGAACATGCTGCCCGCCTACTTCACCGCCCTTGGCACCATGTCCAGCGCCGCCACCATTCCGGTGGCCCTGCAAGCCAGCAAGCGCAACGGCGTGAGCGACGGCATCGCCAACTTCACCGTGCCCCTGTGCGCCACCATCCACCTGTGCGGCTCCACCATCACCCTGGTAACCTGCGCCACGGCGGTGATGTTCCTCTCCGAACACCTCGCCATTCCGGGCTACGGCACCATGGTGCCCTTCATCATGATGCTGGGCGTCATCATGATTGCCGCGCCGGGCGCACCGGGTGGCGGTGTCATGTCCGCGCTCGGCCTGCTCACTTCCATGCTCGGCTTCGGTGAGGCCTCCATCGCCCTGATGATCGCCCTCTACCTGGCCCAGGACAGCTTCGGCACCGCCTGCAACGTCACCGGTGACGGCGTCATCGCCCTGTGGGCCGACCGCTTCGCCCGGGGCGAGCCAGCACTCAGCACCGAGCAGGACGCAGCCTGATAGCGCAGACAATAAAAAACGGGAGCCATCGGCTCCCGTTTTTCGTTGGCGCAAGGGGGCGTCTCAGCCCCGGCGGCGGATCACCCCTTCCTGCATGGTGCTCGCCACCAATACCCCATCCCGGGTGAAGAACTGGCCGCGCACCAGACCCCGACCGCCGCTGGCGCTCGGGCTGTCCACCACGTAGAGCAGCCAGTCGTCCAGCCGGAACTCCCGGTGGAACCACATGGAGTGATCGATGGTGGCCACCTGCATGTCCGGCTCCCAGTAGGAGACCCCGTGGGGCTGCAGGGCGGCGAACAGGAAGTGGAAGTCGGAGGCATAGGCCAGCAGGTAGTTGTGGACCCGCTGATCGTCCGGCACCGGGCCATTGGCCTTGAACCAGGTGTAGCGAAGGGGCTCGTGGACATCCGGGCGAATGGGGTCCACCAGGGTCACGGGGCGAATTTCGATGGGCTTCTCGCACAGGATCTTGTCCCGCAGGGCCGCCGGGATCATCTGCTCGTAGGGACGCACCAGCTCCAGCTCGCTCTTGAGCTGCTCGGGAGGCGTGATGCCGCCCGGCATCTTCGCCTGGTGCTCGAAGCCCTCGGCTTCCACCTGGAAGGAGGCGTTGAGGTAGAAGATGGGCTTGCCATTCTGGATGGCCTTGACCCGGCGGGTGGAGACGGTCTGGCCGTCGCGGATGTTCTCCACGTCGTAGACGATGGGCTTATTGGCATCCCCGGGGCGCAGGAAGTAGGAGTGGAAACTGTGGACCTGGCGGTCGCTTGCCACCGTCTGCTTGGCGGCTGACAAGGCCTGCCCCATCACCTGTCCGCCAAACACGGATCGCAACCCGAGATCCTGGCTCTGGCCCCGAAACAGGCCCTCCTCGATCTTTTCGAGCGCCAGCAACGCCAGCAGCTCATCCAGTACCTTGCTCATTGGTTTCTCCTGTCTTTGTGCGCGAAAGGCTAACAAGCCCGTCCCGACAGGGCAACCATCCTGATGCACATCCCCTTCTGCAACCACCTCCCCTTCAAAAAAGGGAAGTGTATGACGCTTTCCAGCCCGTACAGAGGGCACTCTGGCCCCCTCCCCTGGCAAGGGGAGGGCTGGGGTGGGGTCAGACGCGATCAAGCCATGCCCGAATAGAGACAACCACCCCGGGTAGATTTTCCATCACCTCCCTGTTGCTAAATCTCAGTACCGTCAGCGACAGGGCCGCCATGTAGGCATCCCGTCGCTTGTCATGACGCAAACCCCGCATGTCGAAATGGCTGTCGCCATCAACCTCAATGACCAACAACCGCCCGGGGCAGTAAAAATCCGCAATGTATGGGCCTATACCTTGCTGACGGCGAAACTTGACTCCGAGTTGCCCAGCCCGAAGCGTCTGCCACAATCGCCGTTCAGGCTCTGTTGGATTGTTTCGCTGTTCACGCCGTTTATCCAGCGTGGCCTCGCGGTTGAAAACACGAACTGGCTTCTCGTTCATGACAGTATTCCTCCGACTATGACCCCTGTCAGCATAACAACTACTCACCCCCTCCCAGCCTCCCCCTTCAAAAGGGGGAGGAGCTTGTCTGGCCCTTTCTCTCCCCTGTGCGATTCAGTCTCAAGGAGCCCGGCAGGAGCAGAAAACAAAAAAGCCCGCACCTTGGGGTGCGGGCTTGTGGCGTGTCCGGGGCGAGCGGCCCGTGGTGGCGGCTTACTTGCTGCCGGTGCCGGAATTGCGGGTGGAGGAGGCCGGCTTGCGACGGGCGGTGGTGGCACGGGCGCGCGGCTCCTTGCCCTGCATCTCCTTGTGGCGCTTGACGGCGCGACGGATCTGGGCAGCCTGCTTGTGGCGGGTGCTCTTGCCATCCTGCTGCAGATCGACCTTGGACTCGGTCTCGTTCGGCAGGTTGACCAGGCCGCGCAGGTAGTTCACTTCGGGCAGTTTCAGCTCCTGCCAGCCGCCGCGGGGGATGCCGCGATCCAGCTTGACGTCGCCGTAGCGGATACGCATCAGGCGGCTCACCTGCACTTCCTGGGATTCCCACAGGCGGCGCACTTCCCGGTTGCGGCCCTCGGTCAGGGTGACGTTGAACCACTGGTTCAGCCCTTCACCGCCGGCCGGCTTGATCTTGTTGAACTTGGCCATGCCGTCTTCCAGCTGCACGCCCTTGCGCAGGCGCTGCAGCATGGCTTCGGTGATCTCGCCAAAGACGCGCACCGCGTATTCCCGCTCCACTTCGTGGCTCGGGTGCATCAGGCGGTTCGCCAGTTCACCGTCGGTGGTGAACAGCAAGAGACCGGAGGTGTTGACGTCGAGGCGGCCGACCGCAATCCAGCGGGCGCCATCCATCTTGGGCAGACGATCAAACACGGTGGGACGTCCTTCCGGATCGTGGCGGGTGCACATCTCCCCTTCGGGCTTGTGGTAGGCCAGCACGCGGCAGATCACTTCCTCTGCGGCGCGGGTCTTGACCTGGTGGCCATCCACCCGGATCACGGCGTTCACTTCGACGCGATCCCCCAGCGTGGCGACCTTGCCATCCACGCTGACCCGACCTGCGGTGATCAGGGCCTCCATCTCACGACGGGAGCCTTGACCCGCGCGGGCCAATACTTTTTGCAGTTTTTCACTCATCGGGTTTACCTGATTGTTGATCGCTGCCCGCCGACATCGCGGACAACCTTGGCTCTTGTGGGACGGCCCCGTTGGCCTCCCCACCATGTTCATGCTCAGCACGGCCTGCCAGAGGCTGACCGCCACCGCCCTCGCCCGGCATGAGCGACAAGGGGGCCTGCAGCTCGGGATCCAGCTCGGGGAGCTGCTCCAGACTCTGCAGGTTGAAATAGTCCAGAAATTCACGGGTGGTGGCGAGCAGCTCGGGGCGACCCGCCACCTCCTTGTGGCCGATGCTGCGCACCCAGCCACGCTCCTTGAGGGTGTTGACGATCTGGCTCGACACCGCCACCCCGCGGATGGCTTCTATCTCCGCCCGGGTGATGGGCTGACGATAGGCAATCAGCGTCAGCGTCTCCATCACGACGCGGGAATAACGGGGAGCCCGCTCGCTCCACAGGCGCGACAGCTCCTCGGCATACTCCTGGCGGGCCTGGAAACGCCAGCCGGAGGCCACCTCTTTGAGCTCGACCCCCCGCTCGCTGTAATCCTGTCTGAGCTCTGCCAGCAGCAGCTGGACATAGCGGCCGGTGACCGGGTAGTCCGAGAGCACGCTGCCCTTGATTTCGCTCACCGTGAGGGGACGCCCCGCCACGAAGATCGCCGCCTCGATCAGGGTCTTCAATCGTTCAGCAGGCAGCGCCACGGTGGACCTCCCGGGTCCGCGCCCCTGGCGCCGCCCCTCGCTCAGTGTAGATGCTCATGCTCCTCCCCTTTCCCCTGACTGGCCAGGGCAAAATGGATGGGGCCCAGGGGCTCCGCCTGCAAGATCCAGATCAATTGCTCCTTGCACAGCTCCAGCAGGGCCAGGAAGGTCACCAGCACTCCCATGCGCCCCTCCTCGGCCCGCAGCACCTGCTCCAGGCGCAGGGTCTGGCCCAGGGAGAGCATGGCGAGGATCTCCGCCATCCGTACCCGGGTCGGGATCTGCTCGCGGCGGATCTGGTGATGTTCAAAATGAGTCGCGCGTTTTACCACACTTTGCATGTAAAGGGCGAGTTCAACCAGAGAAACATCGGGCGCCAATGGCTTCAAGGCACCAAAATCCGGCGCCATGGCGGCGGCGACGAAGATCTCCCGCTCCACCCTCGGCAGGGCATTGACCCGCTCCGCCCCCAGCTTGTAGCGCTCGTACTCCTGCAGGCGACGAATGAGGGTGACGCGGGGATCTTCCCCCTCCTCCTCGTCTTCCAGCTCCGGGGCCTTGGGCAGCAGCAAGCGGGACTTTATCTCCGCGAGCCAGGCCGCCATCAGCAGGTATTCCGCCGCCAGCTCGAGGTTGAGCCCCTGCATCAGATCCACGTACTCCATGTACTGGGCGGTGATCTGCAGGATGGGCAGGTTGAGGATGTCGAGCTGCTGGCGCCGGATGAGGTAGAGCAAGAGATCGAGCGGCCCCTCGAAGGTGTCGAGAAACACCTCCAGCGCATCGGGGGGGATGAACAAGTCCTGGGGCAGCTCATGGTAGGGCTGCCCCAGCACGGTGGCGATGGGCGGGGGAAGGGAAGCCTCCCCCGTCGTGCCCGCGGGGGTTGTCAGCGCGGGCACGGGGTCGGCAAGATCACTCAAACGGCGTCGGATCCCCGGCACCGCGGCGACGCAGCACGGGCTCGTCGTCGGAGAAGTCCACCACAGTGGTGGGCTGCTCGCCCAGATACCCGCCGTTGACCACCAGATCCAGCTGCTTGCCGAGCTTGTCGGCAATCTCCTCGGGGTCGAACTCCGCCATCTCGGAGCCCGGCAGGATCAGGGTGGTGGAGAGCAGCGGCTCACCGAGGGCCTCGAGCAAGGCCAGCGCGATGTTGTTGGCCGGGACCCGGATGCCGATGGTCTTCTTCTTCTCGTTCATGAGGCGACGCGGCACCTCCTTGGTGGCCTTGAAGATGAAGGTGTAGGGTCCGGGGGTGTTGTTCTTGACCAGCCGGAAGGCGGTGTTGTCCACCTTGGCATAGGTGGAGATCTCCGAGAGATCCCGGCACACCAGGGTGAAGTCGTGGTTCGGCTCGATGCGACGGATGCGGCAGATGCGCTCCAGGGCATCCTTGTTGCCCATCTGGCAGCCCAGGGCGTAGCCGGAGTCGGTGGGATAGACGATGACGCCGCCGTTTTGCAGGATCTGCACCGCCTGGCTGATGAGGCGAACCTGGGGATTGTCGGGATGTACGTAAAAATGCTGACTCATATGCTCTTCTCGCGATAGGGGGCACGCTCGTTGCCCGCTTCATGGTCAAGGGCGCCTTGGCCCATGACACTACCTTAACCTGTTTGACGCAGACTCGCCTGCATCAAAGATGCCGGCCCGGGGGTCAGCGGCTGGCCAGCAGGCCCGCATGCTCCTCGGGGGTGAGCCCGAAATGACCGGGGTGACCGAGCCACAGCGGCATCCCCTCCTTGGGGAGCCAGAGGTGGCGGCCAAGCTCGGTCCAGTTGGAGGGGAAGTGAAAATCGGACCCCACCGAAATATAGAGATCGTGCTCCCTGGCCCACTGGCCGAGATTCGCCCGCTCCTGTGGGCTCTGCTGGGGCAGGGAGACCTCCATGGCATCCCCCCCGACGGCCTTGAAGGCCACCAGCAGCCGCTTGATCCACTTGGCGGTGAGATTGTAGCGGCTCGGGTGGGCCAGCACCGCCAGCCCGCCTGCGGCGTGGATGGCCTCGATGGCCTCCCCCATCCCGGGCCACTCGGCGGGCACATAGCCCTTGTTGCCCCGGCTCAGGTACTTCTTGAACACCTTCTGCATATTGTCGGCCACCCCGCGCGCCACCAGCACCCGGGCAAAGTGGGCCCGGGTCACGGCGGCGTCACCGGCGAGCTGCTTGGCCTCTTCATAGGTGCCCGGGATGAGGCACTTCTCCAGACGACGCCCGATCTCCTCGGCGCGCGCCTCCCGGCGAGCCCGCTGCCCTGCCAGAAAGGCGAGCAACTGGGGATTTTTCTCGTCCACCCCGAGGGCCACGATGTGGATCTCGTGATGCTCCCACCCGGTGGAGATCTCCACCCCGCTCACCAGGCGCAGTGGCAACTGGTCGGCCGAGATGGTCTGGCGCACCTCCTCAAGCCCGTCGAGGGTATCGTGGTCAGTGACCGCTAACACCTCCACCCCTTTTTCGGCGGCGCGGCGCACCAGGTCGGCGGGGCTCAGCACCCCGTCCGAGGCGGTGGTGTGGCAATGAAGATCGAATCTCATCGGCGTGTTTCGCTCTTGTTTGGGACCTGCCTGGAAAAGGCCGGCAAAAAAGCGACTTGACTTGGCCGCGGCTTTATCGTTTTCTGTAGGCACTTCATTGCAAACATCTTTTTACAGGACTCAATCTCATGCAAGCGACTTCCATCCTGACCATCTGGTGGTGGCACACTCCCTGACATGCGGGCGTGTGGTCGTTGCTGTACCTGTAATCTGACAGCAAGTTAAGAACCCAAAGAAAAAGCCCGCTGACCCCAGCGGGCTTTTTTATTATCCGGCAAATGGACCTGTGATGAAACCGACAATTCAGAGAAGCACACTGACATGGCGATGGCGAACTCGCTGACGTGACCCGAACCCGACCCATTTTCAAGAGAGACAGCGCCATGACCATCGGTGACACACAACACATGCAAGGGAAGGCATTATGACAGGCAACAAGACCCGTTTGACCCTGGGCGAATTCGATACCATCCGGCTCAATGCCCCCTATGTGACAGACCCCCTGGCACTCTATACCCGACTCTGCCAGGACAGACCCAACAACCTGCTGCTCGAATCGGTGGAGATCGACTCCAAGGCCGGCACCCAGAGCCTGCTGCTGGTGGACGCCTGCCTGCGCATCGAGTGCCGCGGCCGCACCGTGCAGGTGCGCCCCCTCGGCGACAACGGCGCCGCCCTGCTGAGCCTGCTGGAGCAGCGCCTGCCCGCCGTCATCACCCAGACCCGGGTGGCGGACGAGCTGCACCTCGACTTCCCGGCGTCCGATCGGGAGCTTGACGAAGACAGCCGCCTCAAGGGCAGCAGCGTGCTGGACGTGCTGCGCACCCTGCAGCGGGAGCTGCAATGCCCGCAGGGCAAAGAGGCCCTCTTCATGGCGGGCAGCTTCGCCTACGACCTCATCGCCTCCTTTGAAGACTTGCCCGAGGTGCCAGAGGGGAGCAACGACTGCCCTGACTACTGCTTCTATGTGGCCGAGACCCTGATCACCATCGACCACATCAAGCAGAGCACCCAGTTGGTGGCCTGCCTGTTCGGCGGCGAAGAGGATGAGCAGCTGGACGCGCGCTACGCCCGCCTGACCGCTCGCCTCGAGTCCTTCAAGCAGGCCTGTCAGCAGCCGCTGCCTGCGCCGCAGGGCTCGGCGCCGCTGACCGGCGTCCTGGCCGTCGACAAGGGGGACAAGCAGTTCTGCGCCGAGGTCGAGAAGCTCAAGGGCTTCATCCGCCGTGGTGACATCTTCCAGGTGGTGCCGTCCCGCAGCTTCTCCCTCCCCTGCCCGGATCCCGTCGCCGCCTATCGCCGCCTCAAGCAGACCAACCCCAGCCCCTACATGTTCTACGTGCAGGACGAGGGCTTCACCCTGTTTGGCGCCTCCCCCGAGAGCGCGGTCAAGTTCTGCGCCAACAGCCGCCAGGTGGAGATGTACCCCATCGCCGGCACCCGCCGCCGTGGCCTCAACCCGGACGGCAGCATCAACCTGGATCTGGACGGCCGCATCGAGCTGGAGCTGCGCCAGGACGAGAAAGAGGTGGCCGAGCACCTGATGCTGGTGGATCTGGGTCGCAACGACATCGCCCGCATCTCCGCCCCCGGTACCCGCTACGTCAAGGATCTGCTGAAAGTGGATCGCTACAGCCACGTCATGCACCTGGTCTCCCGGGTGGTGGGCACCCTTCGCGCCGACCTTGACGCCCTGCACGCCTACCAGGCCTGCATGAACATGGGCACCCTGACCGGTGCCCCCAAGCTGCGCGCCAGCGAGCTTATCCGCATGGTGGAAGGCAAGCGTCGCGGCAGCTACGGCGGCGCCGTGGGTTACCTGAACGGCGCGGGGGAGATGGACACCTGCATCGTCATCCGCTCCGCCTTCGTGAAAGAGGGGGTAGCCCATGTCCAGGCCGGCGCCGGGGTGGTCTATGACTCCAAACCCCAGGCCGAGGCGGACGAGACCCGTGCCAAGGCGGCGGCCGTGCTGGCCGCCATCGCTGCCAGCCATGGCACCTCCCTGCAGGCCCTCAGCGCCCAGCAGGAACAACACAAGGACGTGAGCCATGACTAACATCTTCCTGCTCGACAACTTCGACTCGTTTACCTACAACCTCGTCGACCAGTTCCGCACCCTGGGCTACCCGGTGCGCATCTACCGCAACAGCCTGCCTGCGAGCCGCATCATGCAGGAGATCGACGCCTGCGAAGGGGACGCCGTCCTGGTGCTCTCCCCGGGGCCGGGCGCCCCCCATGAGGCGGGCTGCCTCATCGACCTCATCAAACTGGCCCGGGGCCGGGTGCCCATCCTCGGCATCTGCCTCGGTCATCAGGCCCTGTGCGAAGCCTACGGCGGCACCGTCGGGGCGGCGGGGGAAATCGTCCACGGCAAGCGCTCGCTGATTGAGCACAACGGCCATGGTGCCTTCGCGGGGCTGCCGAGCCCCTTGCCGGTGGCCCGCTACCACTCCCTGGCGGCCACCTATGTGCCACAAGAGTTGCAGGTGATTGCCCACTATCAGGGCATGCCCATGGCCATCGAGCAGCGTGACGAGCGGGTGCTGGGCTTCCAGTTCCACCCGGAATCCATCATGACCAGCGAAGGGGCCCGCCTGCTCACCCAGGCCCTCGCCCATGTCACCCGTCCAGAAAGCCACGTGCGGTAAGGAAGAGACCATGCATCAACATCTCAACACCCTCTATCAGGGTCAGTCTCTCACCCGCGACGCCGCCCGCGACGCCTTCGGCCAGGTGGTTCGTGGTGAAGTGGATCCCATCGTGCTCGCGAGCCTTTTGACCGCCCTCAAGATCAAGGGGGAGACCCCGGAGGAGATCGCCGGCGCCGCCGAGGCGCTCTTGGCCGAAGCCCGCGACTTCCCGCGCCCGGACTATGCCTTCTGCGACATCGTCGGCACCGGAGGGGACGGCCTCAACACCATCAACGTCTCCACCACCTCGGCCCTGGTGGCCGCCGCCTGCGGCCTGAAAGTGGCCAAGCACGGCAACCGCTCGGTCTCGAGCAAGTCGGGGTCGAGCGATCTGCTCGATAAAATGGGCATCAAGCTCGACATGAGCCCGGCCCAGGCCCGCCGCTGCCTGGACGATCTTGGGGTCTGCTTCCTGTTCGCCCCCCAGTACCACGCCGGGGTGCGCCATGCCATGCCGGTGCGCCAGGCCCTCAAGACCCGCACCCTGTTCAACGTGCTGGGGCCGCTCATCAATCCCGCTCGCCCCAGCTTCCAGCTGATGGGGGTCTATGCCCCCGAGCTGGTGCGCCCCATCGCCGAAACCCTGCTGGCACTCGGCCTGAAAACCGGTATGGTGGTGCACGGCGCGGGCCTCGACGAGATTGCCATCCACGGCCCGACCCAGGTGGCGGAGATCCGCGACGGCGAAATTCGCGAGTACTTGCTCACCCCGGCGGACTTTGGCCTCGACACCTACCCGGTCAGCGCCATCCAGGGCGGTGAGCCCGAGGAGAACCGCGCCATCACCGCCGCCATCCTGGAAGGGCGCGGCAGCCCGGCCCACAACGCCGCCATCGCCGCCAACGTGGCGCCGCTCCTGGTGATGGCAGGTAAGGCCCCGGACTTTAGGCAGGCCGCCGCCCGGGTGCTGGCGGTGCTGGCAAGCGGCCAGGCCGCCCTCCTCGCCCGGGATCTCGCCACCCTGAGCCATCAGGAGGCATGATGTCAGCCACCACCACAGCGTGCCCCAGGGGCACTCACCCAGAACGCCCGACGGGCAACAGCCAGCTTCGCAAGGATAACGAGATGTCAGATGTCATTGCTCCCCACGCCTTTCTGAACATGGCCTCCATCAGCCAGACCATTCTCGGCAAGATCGTGGCGGCCAAGCAGGAGTGGGTCGCCGCCCGCAAGGAGAGCCAGCCCCTGGCGAGCTTCCAGGACGCGATGACCCCAAGCGATCGGGACTTCGAGGGGGACCTGCGCAAAGGCTCCACCCGCTTCATTCTGGAGTGCAAGAAGGCCTCCCCCTCCAAGGGCTTGATCCGCAACGACTTCAGCCCGGAGGCCATCGCCGACATCTATGGCCACTACGCCACCGCCATCTCGGTGCTGACGGACGAGAAGTTCTTCCAGGGGGATTTCGCCTTCCTGCCCCGGGTACGGGGCCGCGTCCAGCAGCCGGTCCTCTGCAAGGACTTCATGATTGACCCCTATCAGGTCTATCTGGCCCGCCACTATCAGGCGGACGCCATCCTCTTGATGCTCTCCGTGCTCACCGACGAGGGGTATCGCGCCCTGTTCAAAGTGGCGAAAGAATTGGGCCTGGGGGTGCTCACCGAGGTGAGCAACGAGGAGGAGCTGACCCGCGCCATCGACCTCGGCGCCCCGGTGATTGGCATCAACAACCGGGATCTGCGGGATTTGAGCGTCGATCTTGCCCGCACCCGGCAACTGGCGGCCAGGATCCCGGGGGATCGGGTGGTGATCAGCGAATCCGGCATCAACCACCGCGCCCAGGTGGCGGCCCTGCGCCACCACGCCAAGGGCTTCCTGGTGGGATCTTCCCTCATGGCGGAGCCGGATCTGGAGGCCGCGGTGCGCAAGCTCGTGCTCGGCCAGAACAAGGTGTGCGGCCTGACCCGTCCCGAGGACGCCGCCGCCGCCCATCAGGCGGGGGCTGTGTTCGGCGGCCTCATCTTTGTGGCGAAAAGCCCGCGCTACGTGGACATTCCCGCCGCCCGCGCCGTGATGGCGGGTGCGCCGCTCTCTTACGTCGGGGTGTTTCGCAATGCCCAGCCCGCCACCATCGCCAAGACGGTGGATGCGCTGGGGCTCGCCGCCGTGCAACTGCACGGGGATGAAGATGCCGCCTATGTCGAGACCCTGCGCCCCCTGCTGCCGGCAGGCTGCCAGATCTGGAAAGCGGTTGGAGTCACAAGTGGCGAGCCCCTGCCCACCCTCGACTACCCGGCGGATCGCCTGCTGCTGGATACGAAAGTCGGCAGCCAGAGCGGCGGCACCGGTCAGGCGTTCGACTGGACTCTGCTGGCCGGGCTCGACAAGAGCAAACTGATGCTGGCGGGGGGCCTCAACCCCGACAACGCCCTCGAGGCCGCGCAAGTGGGCTGCCTCGGCCTTGATTTCAACTCCGGGGTGGAGAGTGCCCCGGGCAGGAAGGATGCCCACAAGCTGGCGGCCGCCTTTGGCGCCCTGTGCCAACTGTGAGCGCCCCCGTGACTCATTCAACGAATTAATGAACTGCGTTTGCCCATAAGCACAAGGAATAATGTATGACCCTGCTCAATCCGTTTTTCGGTGAATTTGGTGGTATGTATGTGCCCCAGATCCTCATCCCCGCCCTGCTCCAGCTGGAGAAGGCCTTTGTCGATGCCAAGGATGATCCGGCTTTCGTCGCCGAGTTTCAGGCGCTCCTGACCGAGTACGCCGGTCGCCCGACACCGCTCACCCTCACCCGCAATTTGACCAAGGGCACCAAGACCCGCCTCTACCTCAAGCGTGAAGATCTGCTGCACGGCGGCGCCCACAAGACCAACCAGGTGCTGGGTCAGGCCCTGCTTGCCAAGCGCATGGGCAAGCACGAGATCATCGCCGAGACCGGCGCCGGTCAGCACGGCGTCGCCACAGCCCTGGCTTGTGCCCTGCTCGGCCTCAAGTGCCGGGTCTATATGGGCGCCAAGGATTGCGAGCGCCAGAAGCCCAACGTATTTCGCATGAAGCTGATGGGCGCCACCGTCATCCCGGTGCACTCCGGCTCCAGCACCCTCAAAGATGCCTGCAACGAGGCACTGCGCGACTGGGCTGCCAACTATGAAACCGCCCACTACCTGCTCGGTACCGCCGCCGGCCCCCACCCCTTCCCCACTATCGTGCGGGAGTTCCAGAAGATGATCGGGGAAGAGGCCAAGGCCCAGTGCTTCGAGAAGGAGGAGCGCCTGCCGGATGCGGTGATCGCCTGCGTCGGCGGCGGCTCGAATGCCATCGGCATGTTTGCGGACTTTATCGACAACCCTGAAGTGCGCCTTATCGGGGTCGAACCCGGTGGTCACGGCATCGAGAGCGGCGAGCACGGCGCGCCGCTGGGTCACGGCAGCAAGGGGGTCTTCTTTGGCATGCACTCCTTCCTGATGCAGGACAACCAGGGCCAGATCCAGGAGTCCTACTCCGTCTCGGCGGGGCTGGACTTCCCCTCCGTCGGCCCCCAGCACGCCCACCTGGCCGCCATCGGCCGCGCCGAGTACCCCTCGGTGACCGACAAGGAGGCGCTGGACGCCTTCCAGGAGCTGGCCAAATCCGAAGGGATCATCCCGGCGCTGGAGTCCTCTCACGCCCTGGCTCATGCCCTCAAGATGGCCCGCAGTGAACCGGAAAAAGAGCAGGTGCTCATCGTCAACCTCTCCGGCCGTGGCGACAAAGACATCTTCACCGTTGCCGACATCTTTGAAAAAGAAGGAACCTTGTCATGAACCGTTACGCTCAACTCTTCTCCCGTCTGGACAAGGCCAATCAGGGCGCCTTCGTGCCCTTCGTGATGCTGGGTGACCCCACCCCCGAACTGTCCCTGGCCATCGTCGATGCCCTGGTCCAAGGGGGCGCCGACGCCCTCGAGCTCGGTATTCCCTTCTCCGATCCGGTGGCGGACGGCCCCACCATTCAGGGTGCCGCCCTGCGTGCCTTTGCCAGCCACACCACCCCGGACGACTGCTTCGGCCTGCTCGCCCGCATCCGCGCCAAGTACCCGCAGCTCCCCATTGGCCTCCTGGTCTACGCGAACCTGGTCTATGTGCGCCACATCGACGGCTTCTACGAGAAGTGCCAGCAGGCGGGGGTGGATTCGGTGCTGGTGGCCGACGTGCCGGTGCAGATGTGCGCCCCCTACAAGGCGGCGGCCGACAAGTTCGGCATCGACAGCATCTTTATCGCCCCGCCCAATGGCGATGCCGAGACGCTCAAGGCTGTTGCCGAGCTCGGCTCCGGTTACACCTATCTGGTGAGCCGCGCCGGCGTGACCGGTGCCGAGACCAAGGCCGGCATGCCGGTGGAGGGGCTCATCAACACCCTGCGCGAGTTCAACGCCCCCCCCGCCCTGCTCGGCTTTGGCATCAGCGAACCGGCCCAGGTACGTGAAGCGATCAAGGCTGGCGCCGCCGGTGCCATCTCCGGCTCCGCCGTGGTGAAGATCATCGAGACCCACCACCAGAACCCGGAGCACATGCTCACCCGCCTCAAGGAGTTTGTGGAAGGGATGAAGGCGGCGACTAATCGATAAGGTTAGGAATAGGGTCAGCTGTCTGTGGACCTGATATGCCAATTCGCATAACCACGTAAAAGGGAGCCTGACAGGCTCCCTTTTCTATTTCCTTGTTCTGTCGCCAACGAGTGCTACTGCTCCTGGAGATTTGCAGCTACTTCAGGACTCAGTCTCTCCATGGCCCAACCATGTCCTCGGTAATAATCCAGCACCTGATTACCCATGATTAGCAGTCAGTTACCACGAACTATACTGATCTTACGTACAGTTATCGAGGTGCGAGATCAT
>NZ_JAPCIQ010000059.1:0-25973 GCF_027707405.1 Aeromonas sp. QDB68
TCCGAAACCCAACAAGGAGTTTCGGATTCTTACACAGCCTGAGGATCGGTCAATGGATCCTTAACTGATCGGCATTAAGCCATTGGCTGCCCTTTTCGTTTCATGCAACAGCCTGGACGGCTGCTTATTGCTTCCAGAAGGAGGGGAAGAAGAGCACCGCCACCGTCAGGATCTCGAGGCGTCCCAGCAGCATGCCGAACGACAGTATCCACTTGGCCGCATCCGGCAGACTGGCGAAGTTGGTGCTGGGACCGATGACAGGCCCCATGCCCGGGCCCACGTTGGCCACGGCGGTAATGGAGCCCGAGATGGCGGTCAGGGGGTCCAGCCCGATGGCGGCGAGCAGGGCGGCGATGAGCAGGATGATGGCGAAGTAGACCAGCACGAAGGAGATCAGGGAGCGGATGATGGCGTCGTTGACCGGACGGCCGTTGTACTTCTGGGGAAACACGGCGGAGGGGTGCATCAGCTGGCGCATCTGTTTCTTGAACAGGGCGAAGGCCACCTGGACCCGGAAGATCTTGAGCCCGCCCGAGGTGGAGCCGGAGCAGGCGCCGAGTGCCAGCAGGATGATGAAGATAATGGTGGTGAGCGGGCCCCAGGTGCCGAAGTCGCCGAGTCCGAAACCCGTGGTGGTGAGCACGGAGACGATATTGAAGCTGCTGATGCGCAAGGCATCCATGAAGCCGTAGATGTCTCTCACCCAGAGATAGAAGGTGACGACCAGGGTCACCCAGACGATCAGCCAGAAGAAGCCCTGCACTTGGGCATCCTTGAACAGGCTGTTGTCACGGCGGGAGAGAGCCTGCACATAGAGCAGGAAGGGCAGGCCACCGAGGAACATGAAGAGGGTGCCTATCCAGTGCGCCGCGTGGGAGAAGTGGGACATGGATTGGTCCGAGGTGGAGTAGCCGCCGGTGCTGAGGGTCGTCATGGCGTGGTTGACCGCTTCGAACAGGTTCATGCCACTCACCCAGTAGGCGAGGAAGCAGAGCATGGAGAGCACCAGGTAGACCAGCACTATGTTGTTGGCCACCGTTTTGGCGCGGGGGGCGCTCTTGTCGGACCAATCGGAGCTCTCGGTCTGGAACAGCTTCATGCCACCGACGTTGAGGTAGGGCAGCACCGCCACCGCCATCACGATGAAGCCGACCCCGCCCAGCCACTGCAGGATGGATCGCCACAGCAGGATGCTGTGGGCCATGCCGTCCAGCCCCGACAGCACGGTGGATCCCGTGGTGGTGACCCCCGACATGGTCTCGAAGTAGGCGTCGGCAAAGTCGATATGGGTGATGAAGACGAAGGGCAGGGCCCCGAAGACGCAGGCGACCACCCAGACCGAGGTGGTGAGCAGGAACATCTCCCGCACGCCGAGGTGAAACTCTGCCTTGCGACCGTAATGGAGGCAGAGCAGAGCGGCACCATGGGTGATCAAGACCGATTTGAGAAATTCGACGAAACCTTCCGAACCGGTCAGCAGGGCCAGCAGGGTGGGCAGCCACATGAAGAGCGCCAGCTTGGAGAGTACCAGCCCGAGCGTGAAGACGATGGGATGCAGCTTGATCATGCAAGATAACCTGGTCGTTGATTGAAAAAAGACCCGGACCTTTCCTGAGAAAAGGGGCCGGGTCCGGATACCGTTGCCAGAGACATGGCCGGCTTACAGGAAGAAGGGACTGGGCTGGAACAGACGCTCCACTTCCGGGATGTACTTCTTGTCCACCAGAAACATCACCACGTGGTCATCCTGCTGTATCTGGGTACGATCGTGGGCGATCAGCACCTCATCACCGCGCACCACTGCGCCTATGGTGGTGCCCGGGGGCAGCTTGAGCTCGCCCACCGTCTTGCCCACCACCTTGGAGGTGTTCTCGTCCCCGTGGGCGATCGCCTCGATGGCTTCGGCCGCCCCGCGGCGCAGGCTGTAGACGTTGGCGATGTCGGCGCGGCGCACATGGGTCAGCAGGGCCGAGATGGTGGCCTGCTGGGGGGAGATGGCGATGTCGATGGAGCCGCCCTGTACCAGGTCCACGTAGGCGCCGCGCTGGATCAGCACCATGGTCTTCTTGGCCCCCATCTTCTTGGCGAGCAGGGCCGACATGATGTTGGCCTCATCCTCGTTGGTCACCGCGATGAAGACGTCGATCTGGTCGATGTGCTCCTCCGCCAGCAGCTCCTGATCCGCCGCATCGCCGCAGAAGACAATGGTGTGTTCCAGATGCTCGGAGAGCTGCTCCGCCCGCTTCTGGTTGCGCTCGATGAGCTTGACGCTGTAGCGCTTCTCTAGCTGGCGGGCGAGACCGGCGCCGATGTTGCCGCCGCCGACGATCATGATGCGCCGGTAGGGGCTCTCGAGGCGTTGCAGCTCCGACATCACGGCGCGGATATGGCCCGCCGCAGCCACGAAGAACACCTCGTCATCGGCTTCGATGATGGTGGTGCCCTGGGGGCGGATGGAGCGCCCCTGGCGGAAGATGGCGGCGACCCGGGTTTCGATGTTGGGCATGTGTTCCCGCAGAGTGGAGAGCGCATTGCCCACCAGGGGGCCGCCGTAATAGGCCTTGACCGCCACCAGGCCCACCTTGCCGTCGGCAAAATCCACCACCTGCAACGCCCCCGGATACTCGATCAGGCGACGCACGTAGTCGGTCACCAGCTGCTCGGGGGCGATCAGGTGGTCCACGGGGACGGATTCGGGCAGGAACAGGCGATCCCGCTCCACCAGATAGGCGGGGGAGCGAATGCGCGCCACCTTGTTCGGGGTGTTGAACAGGGAGTAGGCGACCTGGCAGGCGACCATGTTGGTCTCGTCACTGTTGGTGACGGCGACCAGCATGTCGGCATCCTGGGCGCCGGCTTCGCGCAGCACCCTGGGATGGGCGCCGTGGCCGTTCACCACCCGCAGGTCGAATTTGTCCTGCAGTTCGCGCAGGCGCTCGCTGTCGGTGTCGACGATGGTGATGTCGTTGTTCTCGCCGGCGAGATTCTCGGCCAGGGTGCCACCCACCTGACCTGCGCCCAGAATGATGATTTTCATAAGGCCATCTTACTCAAGGTTGTTGCTTCGTAATGAGGTGGCCCGTCACCGGGCCTGCCATCCGCCGGTTCGGCCTACAGCTTGATGAGCTTGGCATAGTAGAAGCCGTCCATCTCCGCCTCGCCGGGCAGGAACTGGCGACCCGGACAGGCCGGGGTGTCTTCTGCATGCAACGGCACTAGGCGGGCATCCGGGGTATCGGCCAGGAAGGCGCGGATTTGCTCCCGGTTCTCTTCCGGCAACACGGAGCAGGTGGCGTAGAGTAGGGTGCCGCCCTGCTTCAGCTTGCCCCAGAGGGCATCGAGAATGCGGCGTTGCAGCTCGGCCAGTTCGCGGATGTCCTGATCCCGGCGCAACCACTTGATGTCGGGGTGACGGCGGATGACGCCGGTGGCGGAGCAGGGGGCATCCAGCAGGATGCGGTCGAACTGCCCCTGTGGCCACCACAGATCCGGCGTGCTGGCATCACCGTGGATCACTTGGGCCTGAAGGCCGATACGATCCAGGTTCTCCTGCACCCGCTTGAGGCGGTTGTCATCAGCGTCGACGGCAACCACGCCGGCAAGGGCCGGCTGGCGTTCCAGCAGGTGGGCGGTTTTGCCGCCGGGGGCGGCGCAGGCGTCCAGCACCCACTCGCCCGGCTGGGGATCGAGCAGGGCGGCGGCCTGCTGGGCGGCACCGTCCTGCACCGAGCAGTCACCCTGCTCGAAGCCGGGCAGTTTGGTCACGTCGCAGGGGCGCTCCAGAAGGATGCAATCTTCCCCTTCCACACCGGCCATGGCCGGGATGCCCGCCTCGCTCATGCGGGCCAGCATGGCCTCGCGGCTCTGGCGCTGGCTGTTGTTGCGGATCCACATGGGCGGGCGCTGGTTGTTGGCCTCCATGATGAACTCCCAGTCATCGGGATAGGCCTGACGCAGGCGCTTGGTGAGCCATTCGGGGTGGCCGAGGCGGACGCTGGGGACGCGGTCGATGCGCAGCAGGATCACTTCGGCGCTGCGCTGGAAGTTGCGCAGTACGCCGTTGATGAGGCCGCGCAGGGAAGAACCCTTGAGCAGCTTGACGGCGTTGACGGTCTCGGCCACGGCGGCGTGAGCCGGAATGCGGGTATAGATGAGCTGGTAGAGGCCGACCAGGATGAGGTAGTGGAAGATGCGGCTCTTGTTCTTGAGCGGCTTGTCCATCATCTCGCTGACCGCCGCATCGAGACGGGGCAGCCAGCGCAGGGTGCCGTAGCAGAGTTCTTGCAGGAGGGCGCGATCGCGAGGGGCGACCTTCTCCTGGGCAGCAGGCAGAACGGCGGAGAGAGATTGACCCTGATCCAGCACCTGTTGAATGACGAGAGCAGCCTGTGCGCGTGTTTTCATAGCGTTACCTTAGATGCACAAGTTGGGGCCAGGGCCCCGCTTGTGTCAATTCAATCCAGATCAAATCAGTTGCGTGCCGGGTTCAAACCAGTCGCGGCGAGAGTTGAGCAGATCCGCAACGGACATGGCCTTCTTGCCGGGAGGTTGGAGGGTCAGCAGGCGCAGCACGCCCTGACCGGTGGCAACCTCGATCCCCTGTTTGTCGGCCTTGAGCAGGGTACCGGCTGCCTGGCCGTGCGCCTGGGGAAGGACTTCGGCCTGCCACACCTTGACGGTCTGTCCGGCGACGTCGAACCAGCTGATGGGCCAGGGGTTGAAGGCACGGATGCAGCGTTCGATGGCAACGGCGTCCATCGACCAGTCGATGCGGGCCTCTTCCTTGGAAAGCTTCTCGGCGTAGTTGGCCAGCGCATCGTCCTGGGGCTCGGCGGCGGTGTCGCCGGCAGCCATGGCGTCCAGGGTATCGACCAGTGCCTGCGGGCCCAGACCGGCCAGCTTGTCATAGAGGCTGGCAGAGGTCTCATCACTGGCGATGGGGCAGGTTACCTTGCGGATCATGGCGCCGGTGTCCAGCCCCACGTCCATCTGCATGATGGTGACGCCGGTTTCGGCATCCCCCGCCCAGATGGAGCGTTGAATCGGGGCGGCACCGCGCCAGCGCGGCAGCAGGGATCCGTGCACGTTGATGCAACCCAGACGCGGCGTATCGAGCACCGCCTTGGGGAGGATGAGGCCATAAGCCACGACGACCATCAGATCGGCACCCAGAGCAGCCAGTTCGGCCTGCGCCGCTTCATTGCGCAGGGAGGCAGGTTGATAGACCGGCAGATCGTGGGCCAGCGCGAGCTCCTTGACCGGGCTGGCAGTGAGCTTCTGGCCGCGACCGGCGGGCTTGTCCGGCTGGGTATAAACGGCGACGACCTCGTGGCCGGAAGACAACAACGCCGCCAGATGACGGGCGGCGAAGTCGGGGGTACCGGCAAAAATCAGTTTCAGCTTGTTCAATGGAGCGGATCCTCAGAGGACTTTGCGATCTTCACGGGCCATCTTTTCCAGCTTCTGACGAATACGCTGGCGCTTGAGCGGGGACAAGTAATCCACAAACAGCTTGCCGACCAGATGATCCATCTCATGTTGTATGCAGATGGCGAGCAGATCGTCCGCTTCCAGCTCGAAGGTGTTGCCGTGGCGATCTTGCGCCCTGACCTTGACCCACTCGGCGCGCGGAACCAGAGCACGGTTGCCGGGCACGGAGAGGCAGCCCTCTTCGATGCCGGTGCTGCCGGACTGCTCCAGGATCTCCGGGTTGATCAACACCAGCTGTTCTTCGCGGTTCTCGGAGACATCGATGACGATGATGCGCTGATGAATGTCGACCTGGGTCGCGGCCAGGCCGATGCCTTCCTCCGCGTACATGGTTTCGAACATATCATCTACAATGTGTTGTAACTCGGGTGTAAAGGCTTCGACAGGGGCCGCGACTGTGCGCAGACGCTCATCGGGGAAACGCAATACATCTAGAATGGCCATAATTTTTTCTTTAGTTTCATATAAACGCAGTCAATATTGACGTAATTCTAGTCATTTACGCCGACAAAAAACAGCAACACTTTGCGTGCAGAAGTAACAGGGAGTGTTATGTATCTGAAGCAAATCGTCGTCGCCTGCCTGGCGACAGCCCTGGCCGGTGGCGCCATGGCACAGCAGTTGACGCTCAAATCCGGTTACCCCGAGACTTATGTGGTGCAAAAAGGGGACACCCTCTGGGATATCTCGGGCCAGTATCTGGCCGAACCCTGGCTCTGGCCACGCCTCTGGAACATCAATCCGCAGATCGCCAATCCCCACTGGATCTATCCCGGTGACGTGCTACACCTGAGCTGGGTCAATGGTGAGCCTCGGCTCGGCAAAGCCAGTCAGGGGGGCAAGCAGGTCATCCGTCTCTCGCCCAAGAACCGCTATGAAAACAAGGCCAATCCCATACCGACCCTGCCTCTGAGTGAGATAGCGCCCTTCCTGCAGACCGACCACATTCTGGCCAATAGCCAGCAGAGCAAGGACTTGCCCTATGTGCTCGGCAACAATGACAAGCATGTCGGGATGCTGGAGGGCGACATTCTCTATGTGAAAGGAGCCTTGAACCCGGGTCAGAGTTATGGCCTCTATCGCCCGGGGGTGGCATACAAGGACAAGCATACTGGCGAGTCGCTCGGTCAGGAGGCGATTTTTGTCGGCACGGTGCGGGCAGAGGAGTACCTTGCCCACGACACCACCAAAGTGACGCTGACCCATAACCGGCGTGAGGTGTATCAGGGCGACAAGGTGATGCCGCTGCCGTCGCAGGAGAGCATCTCTGCCGTGTTCATGCCAAAGGCGGCACCCTCCATTTCCCCCGGCTATGTGATCGAGCTGCCGAGCAAGGCACATGGTGGGGGCAAATTTGATGTGGTACTCATCAACAAGGGGGAGCGTGATCAGGTGGCCCCGGGCGATGTGCTCGAGATCCTGCGCCCAGGAGCCGAGATGGTGGACAAGAATGGCAAGGTGTCATACCGGGAATATTCATCCGTCTATGATAAGGCGTTCTATTCTGCCGGCAAGTCATCGCTGCCTGCCGAGGCCGTTGCCAGAGTCATGTTGTTCAAGGTCTACGACAAATTGAGTTACGGTCTTATCCTGCAGAGTCAGGATCTGGTCGGCTCTGGTTATCAGGTCAGTAATTTCTAACGTGTCCTTGCCACTGGAGCGGTTGTCGCTATGGCTGACGCTGGATGCCGTTACAGGCATAGGCCCGGTCACCGCCGCTCGCCTGCTGGCTCATGTGGGTGGTGACATCACAACTCTGTTTGACTCAGACGATGGCGCCCTGCGAGTTCTTGGTCTGCAGAGTGCCCAGATTCAGCAGATGAGATGGCCTCTTCCCGTCGTGGAGCAGGGATTGAGCTGGGCCGCCGAGCCCGGCAATCACCTCCTCTGTCCCGATGACCCCGCATATCCTGCCCTGCTCAAAGAGATCCCCGGCGCACCGCTCTTGCTCTACTGCCGCGGGAACGTCTCATCCCTCTCCCTGCCACAGTTGGCGATGGTGGGTACCCGCCACCCCACCTATGCCGGCAAAGACAATGCGACACGCTTGTGTGCCGAGTTGGTGGGCTGTGGTCTGGCGATCACCTCCGGCCTCGCGTTGGGCATCGATGGCGTCTGCCATCAGCAGGCGCTGGCATCGGGCGGAATCACCCTGGCGGTGCTGGGATCCGGTCTGGATTGTCTCTACCCCAAGCGTCATCAGGGGTTGGCGATGCAGATCCTCGAGCAGGAAGGTCTGCTTGTCTCCGAGTTGGCGCCCCAGCAAGGCCCCCTGGCTGAACACTTTCCTCGCCGCAACCGTATCATCAGTGGTCTGTCGCTGGGGACACTGGTGGTGGAAGCGGCAGAACAGAGTGGTTCGCTCATCACGGCCCGTTATGCGCTGGAGCAGGGCCGCGAGGTCTTTGCCGTTCCCGGCGCTCCGCAAAATGCACAGGCAGCAGGGTGCAACCGTCTGCTTCAACAGGGTGCCAAGCTGGTCTTGAATGCCGCCGATATCCTGGAAGAGTTTCCAAGGCTGGTCTTGCCCCCCGGACCAGTCAACGGTTCTTCCGAGGCGCAGCATAATAGCGAATTGCCTTATGCCGATTTGTTGGATAACGTAGATTATGAGACCACGAGCGTGGATACCGTTGCCGAACGGGCCCGGCTTCCTGTCGATGTCGTACTGGGCAGGTTGGTAGAGCTGGAGCTGGTTGGTGCAGTGATGGCGGTAGCCGGTGGATACGTCAGAGCGAGGAGGGCGAATCATGTTTGATGTATTGATGTACCTTTTCGAGACCTACATCCACAGCGATGCAGATGTGATGGTCGAGCAGGATGAACTCACCGACGAACTGAGCCGGGCCGGTTTCGACAAGGACGAGATCGAGAAAGCGCTCAACTGGCTGGAGCGACTGGCCAACCTGCACGACAGCGAGCGGGAAGTCTATGTCACCGCAAGCCAGCAGGGCTCTATGCGGATCTATGCGCCGCAGGAGCTGGTTCGCCTCAGTACTGAATGTCGCGGTTTCCTGCTGTTCCTGGAGCAGGCGCAAGTGCTGAATGCCGAAACCCGTGAAATCTGCATCGAACGGTTGCTCGAGCTGGACAAGCCGGACATCGAGCTGGACGATCTGAAGTGGGTCGTCATGATGGTGCTGTTCAATGTGCCAGGCAGCGAAAACGCCTACCAGCAGATGGAAGAGCTGGTGTTTGACGAGTCGGACGGCGTCATCCACTGACAGCCCGGTGCCGCGCTGGTAGAATTCAGGCCATCTGGATTTCAAGGCGCGGCCCATGTCAAAGATCGATCACCACCTCTTCTCTGCCCACGAACATGCCTTCGAGCGCGAGCCGTGCCCGCAGTGTGGTGCTGAACTGGTGATCCGCCAGGGCAAGCACGGTCCCTTCCTTGGTTGTTCAGCCTATCCCGCTTGCGATTACATTCGCTCCCTCACCCCCTCTGGCCGCGATATAGAGAAAGTGCTCGAGGGGTCGTCCTGTCCGGATTGTGGCCATCCACTGGCCATCAAGAAGGGTCGTTACGGTCTGTTTGTGGGATGTACCCAGTACCCGGCCTGTCAGCATATCGAATCCCTTCAGGAGAGTGACGATACCCAAATCCTCTGCCCGGAGTGTGGCAAAGGTCATCTGGTGAGCCGCACATCCCGTTATGGCAAACAGTTCTACTCGTGTGACGCCTATCCTCACTGCAAGTATGTGGTGAATGACAAGCCGGTTCCCATGCCCTGTCCCGAGTGTGGCTGGGGCATCATGGTCGAGAAGAAGGTGCGGGGAAACCTGCGCTGGGTCTGCCCGCAAAAGAAATGCTCCCACCAGATTGAGCGGGTATAATCTCGCCGCCCGTGATCAGGCTGGCGGATTGCTGGTCAGCGTGAGGTTGTGAGCCGATGCGCATCGCCCAAGTCGCCCTGCTCCTGATCGCCATCTCAAGCTCCCTGCGGTTGTTCGGTTCACTGATGCACGCAAGCGTCTGAGCCGAAATGCATGACTGAAGAGGAGCAGGGATATAGCCCATATCGCAGCAGTGATGGCCCCGATGCCGTCATGTCGGTTCAACATACAATCCAGTGATGAGAGGCGGCAGCGTGGCTGTCGCATGTGCTTATGCCAAATGAATTTGAACAAGCGGTTGCCGCCCTTCAAGGAGAAGGGGTTATCGCCTATGCCACCGAAGCCGTGTTTGGTCTGGGGTGTGATCCTGATTCCGAAGCCGCCGTGCAGCGGCTGCTGGCCATCAAGCAGCGGCCGGTGGAGAAGGGATTGATCCTGATCGCGGCAGATCTGGCGCAATTGCAGGACTACATCGACCTGAGCCAGCTCAGCGATGAGCAGCTTGCTCGCGTGCAGGCGAGCTGGCCTGGTCCCTTCACCTGGATCATGCCCGCTCGCGCGACGACGCCGTCCTGGTTGACCGGTCAGTTCGAGACCCTGGCGGTGCGGGTCACAGGCCATCCCCAGGTGCAAGGACTTTGCCGGGCATTTGGCAAACCGCTGGTGTCCACCAGTGCCAATCTCACCGGTGAGGAGCCCGCTCGCCGGGTGGCTGATATTGGCGATCTGCTGGCAAGCCAGCTGGCTTACATTCTGCCCGGCGAAGTCGGGGGGCAAGCCAACCCGTCCGAAATCAAGGACGCCCGCACCGGGGCCATCATTCGCCCATCCTGAGTTGGGCACGGCCCTGTTTCATGCAGGTTGTGCGATGAGGTCATGACATTACGAGAAGTGCAGGCAGTGCATGCATGATGCCTGTCTGACAGGAGATAAAATGAGCAAACCGGATGTGGCCCAGGTAAAAGCCTTCCTGCTGCAATTGCAGGATGATATCTGCCGTGGCCTGGAGCAGGCCGATGGATACGGGCGCTTTGTGGAAGATGCCTGGAGTCGCGAAGGTGGTGGTGGCGGTAGAACACGGGTGCTGCGTCAGGGGGCGGTGATCGAGCAAGGTGGGGTCAACTTCTCCCATGTCTATGGCGATGCCATGCCGGCATCCGCGACCGCACATCGTCCCGAACTGGCTGGCCGCAGGTTTGAGGCCATGGGGGTATCGCTGGTGATCCACCCGCATAATCCCTATGTACCGACCAGCCATGCGAATGTGCGGTTCTTCATCGCCGAGAAAGAGGGGGAGGAGCCGATCTGGTGGTTTGGTGGCGGCTTCGACCTGACGCCCTTCTATCCGTTCGAAGAAGACGTGAGGCATTGGCACCAGGTCTCCCATGAGCTCTGTCAGCCGTTCGGCACCGACATTTATCCCGAGTTCAAATCCTGGTGCGATCGTTACTTCTTCCTCAAGCATCGGGGCGAGACGCGCGGGGTGGGTGGTCTTTTCTTCGATGACCTGAACCGTTGGCCCTTTGCCGACTGCTTTGCCTTCATGCGTGCAGTGGGTGAGGGTTACCTCGCGGCCTACTTGCCGATTGTCGAGCGACGCAAGGAGCTTGCTTATGGGGAGCGGGAACGGGCGTTCCAGCTTTATCGCCGTGGCCGCTACGTGGAGTTCAATCTGGTCTACGACCGCGGGACCCTGTTCGGACTGCAGACGGGGGGGCGTACCGAATCCATCCTGATGTCGATGCCGCCGCTGGCGCGCTGGGAGTACGACTGGCAGCCGGAGGCTGGCAGCCCGGAGGCATTGCTCTACAGCGACTACCTCAAACCGCGCGAGTGGTTGTGACCAGAGGGGCCATGATGGCCCCTTGTTATTGGCCGATATTCGGCTTGTTCCTTCATGAGAAAACCCGTTAAATCGGGATATTGCCCTCAAAAGGAACGCCTTGATGGATCGTTATCTGGTTTTTGGCCACCCCGTGCGCCACAGCAAATCTCCCTTCATTCATACCCTGTTTGCCAGGCAGACCCAGCAAGAGCTGGAGTATGGTCTGGCAGAACCGGCCGTCGATGAGTTTGCCAGCGCTCTGAACCACTTCTTCGCCGAAGGAGGGAAGGGGTGCAACGTGACCGTACCTTTCAAGGAGCAAGCCTTCGTGCTGGTGGAGCGGCTGAGCCCCAGGGCCAAGCGGGCGGGAGCGGTCAACACCATCAAACTGACTGATGATGGCGTGCTGCTGGGTGACAATACCGACGGCGCCGGGCTGGTCGCCGATCTCAAGGCTCACGGAGTGAACCTTGCCGGTAGCAGGATCCTGCTTCTGGGAGCTGGTGGCGCAGCTCGTGGCGCCCTGGCCCCCCTGCTGGCGGAAGCACCGGGCGAGATCGTTGTGGTCAACCGTACCCATGCCAAGGCGGAACAGTTGGCTGTGGAATTCAGGGATCTGGGCAGCATCACGGCTCAATCCTATGAACAGCTGGTGGGGCCGTTCGATCTCATCATCAATTCCACCTCAGCCAGTCTGCAAGGTGAGTTGCCACCTTTGGCGCCAACCCTCATCCACCCGGACATCGCGATCTACGACATGATGTATGGCGCAACGGACACAGCCTTCATCGGCTGGGCCAAACAACATGGCGCGCGCCATACCATGGATGGATTGGGCATGCTGGTCGAACAGGCTGCGGAGGCTTTTACCGTATGGCGAGGGATCCGGCCCGGCACCAAGCAGGTATTGAGAGAGTTGCAGCGCAATCTGGGCGTCGTGTGAACCAGCTAGTGTGCTCTATTGGGCTGTCGGCAGATCTGATGTAGAGATTCTGCATCGCTGGATAGGGGGCATCCATCAGGATGCGGCACGACACGTGTGACGTGAAACGGTTGTTCTGTGGTGGGGGTGTGGCAGAACAGGCACCATTTTATAAAATCATTATCTAACAATAAGTTACTTTTAATTTGCCGTAGCGCGCAGAATTTTTTTTGAGTTTTTTCTCAAAGCAGCGGAACTTCTGTAACGGACTGCTGACTAACTGGATAGTTGAGGAAGTGCTAGCTAGTCACCTTTATAACTCCCCGGTATTCGTACTGGGGATTTTTTTATCTGCATGAAAATTATGAATATTTTTTCTTTTTCCTACCCTTGAAATTAAATTACATAAATTACTTTCATTTTCTGCTGCTTTGCTGTACAGTTGTCGGCGTAGGGTACAGAGGTAAGATGTTCTATCTTTCAGACCTTTTATTTCACGTAATTGAATGTGGCTGAATAGCAGCCCCGATGAGTCATCGTCGGGGCGTTTTTTTATGAGTAACGTTTAGAGTGAATGCTTTAATTATTGCCGTTCTTTGTTAGAATGAAGGCGTTTCTTGAGGAAAACCAATCGTCTTTGTTCTCGAGAACTCGCTTTTTCCCAAATTTTTGAACTCATTTCTTCAGGCCGGTTTGCAATGGCAAGACCGGCCTCATTTTTATCCCTATATTGCCTCATCGTGTAATTAAATTTCAGTTTCGTTTGTTACAGCCTTCAATTCTGATTTTTTACTCGATATCCATGAAAACGGTATCAGGTTGATGATTAGTTAATTCTTTTCGCGTCTAAACATGCTATCAGTATGATTTAAATATATTTTTTGAGGTTTTTCTTCAGAGGTGGCGAAGGCGGGGAGGGAGGGCTCGGAGATGGGGGGATCATGAAAGCCTTTCAATCAGCGGAGGTCCAACTCCGCCAATTGCAGCCAGGGAGAGGAGTCGTTTACTCCTCGTTCTGATTATCTTCGTCGTCTACCTGGGCGTTGTCTGCTTCGGACAGGTACCAGCCGCTCAGGGTCTGGGCCAGCTTCTCGACGCCGATATTGGTCAGAGAAGAGAATGCTTCAACCTGGATCTGCGGGCCCAGTTCTGCCACCGCCTGACGAACCTTGATCACCTGGTTGTTGCGGGGCCCCGGGCTTAACTTGTCCGCCTTGGTCAGCAACAGCATCACCGGCAGTTCACGGTGTGAACTCCATTCCAGCATGTTCATGTCGGTTTCCTTGAGCGGATGGCGGATGTCCATCAGGATCACCAGCCCTTTCAGGGACTCCCGTCGTTGCAGGTATTCAGCCAGTGACTTTTGCCACTTGAGCTTCATTTCCAGCGGAACCTGGGCATATCCATAGCCAGGCAAGTCAACCAGGCGTTTGCCCGGTTCCAGCTCAAACAGGTTGATCAGCTGAGTACGGCCAGGGGTCTTACTGGTACGCGCCAGGTTCTTGTGTTTGGTCAAGGTATTCAATGCAGACGATTTGCCAGCGTTGGAACGACCGGCAAACGCAATCTCGACACCCCCATCATTTGGCAGGTGGCGGATGTCGGGTGCGCTGGTCACAAAATGCACCTTATTGAAATTCAGAGTTTGTGTTTCCAACGTAAATTCCCCATAGAGATAGAGGGTTATAGAGTTACTTTTTTGTGAAATAGTGTAAAATGGCGTCGCTTGAACGCGTTTATTTTAACATGCCTTCAGCGGCATGGGATCTGGAAGCCTAATAACGAGAAAGTTGGAACGCCATGAAGAACCTAGTCATTACACTTGCTCTGATGGTTGGCGTAACTGGGATGGCACAAGCCAAGGGCGATGCCGCTGCGGGACAAACCAAGGCTGCCGTCTGTGCGGCCTGTCATGGACCGGACGGCAACAGCCCAGTCGACATGTATCCCAAGATTGCTGGTCAGCACGCATCATATATCAAAAAACAATTAGTTGAACTGAAGGCTGCAGCTTCTGGCCAAACTGGTCGGGTTGCGCCTGTCATGGGACCCATGGCGTTGCCGTTGTCCGAGCAGGATATGGACGATCTTGCCGCCTATTTCTCCAGCCAGAAGGTGACGCCGGTTGCCGTGCCCGATGATGTAGTTGCCGCAGGCAAGGCGCTTTATATGGGGGGAGACATGGAGCGAGGCCTGGCCGCCTGTACCGCCTGTCATGGCCCACGGGGTTCCGGCGTCGAGCAAGCGAAGTACCCCAGCCTGTCAGGACAGCATCCCGCCTATATCAAGGCCCAGCTCACCGCTTTTCGTTCGGCGACCCGCGACAACGATCCCAATGGCATGATGCGGGATGTGGCCAAGAAGCTGACGGATCAGGACATCGAGGCGCTCTCCAAGTATGTGGCGGGGCTTCACTGATATAGCCTGTTAGTTATCTTGTTGAAAAGAACAGGGAACCATTGTGTTCCCTGTTCTTTTTTGAGGTTGTAGCAATCGCCCGTAAACAGCCGGCGTTGCTGTAAGAGATCTTCTATATACGGGGCTGGTCGTGTCTGAAAGATTGCTCACGTATACTTTTTTATATTTTATTTTTCAATGAATTAAGAAATAGAACATCACTTTGTACCAGTTCGAAATGTGCTTTGGTTGATTGAGTCATCCGGCGAAGAAGTTACAGTAGGCAATCAGGATTGGCCGGAGAGAGGGTGCAAGACCCGTCTTCGGTTTGACAGGATGTCGGCTCGGAGCATGCGATGAGCAATAGATGCAAAAAGCCAGGATAGTGACCGCCAGGGATGAGCGGGGCTGCGGGAGGCAACCACCCCGATGGGAGGCAGGATGTCGCCGGTTTGGGTTAGACAAACAAACACACGCACACTCAGGACTGGTCAATAAGGATCAGGATGATCCAACGAAATGATGCGCAGTGGTTCGCCCAGGGATAAGGCGATTGGCTACCAGGGAATGGAACTCGCATGATGGAAAAAGGCAGCTTCGGCTGCCTTTTTTCTATTGGGTCATTAACCCGCCAAGACATTCTGTGTCAAAATACCAACAACATGCCCAGAGGATGCCGATCCTGCGGTGTTCAGCGACCCAAAGTGGTCGAATTGGTGCGGGATCCCACTCTTGTTCCATATTTACTGTTCCCCGCTTCAGCATCCTCCCCGGACGACACGCTCCGGGGGTTTCCATTCAGTTATTTGTCGGAGTCATTCATGTCGGCCAAACAACCCAACCGCAAGCCTACCGGCAAGCGCAAAGAATCAGATGCCAGTGCCCAGGAAGGTCGTGAGCGCAAGCGCGCCGCCAAGCGCAAGGGCCTGAAGGCGGGCTCCCGCCAACAGGTCGAGCAGGCGGGCAAAAAGAGTGGCTCCAAGCAGGTCAAGGATCCACGCATCGGCTCTCGCAAGCCCATCGTGCTGATTGCCGACGAGAAGGGCAGCAAGCCGGTGGCGACCAAGCCTGCGAAAGAGAAGCGGGTGGTGATGACCCCCGAGCAGGAGCTGGCGTCCATCGAAAATGATGATCGCCTCAATGCCTTGCTGGATCGTCTGGATGCCGGTGAAACCCTGGAGGCCGCAGAGCAGGCATGGGTCGATCAGCGGGTTGACCGTTATCAGGAGCTGATGGACGAGCTCGGCATCATCGACAACGACGATGACGAAGATGGCGACATGGATTTTGATGATGCCGATTTTGATGAGCCGAGTCAGCCTGCCTCCGAAGAGGAGCTGTGGGAGCGTTTCTCTCAGGCGGACTACCAGCCTGAAGCCAAACCCGAGCCGAAGAAAAAGTGATGAGTGGATGGATGCTGGCCGCCCTGTTGGGTGGCCTGATTTTGCTGGGGCTTGCCGTCTATGCCGGCACCCTGATGGCGCGTCTCAAACGCCAGCAAGAGATGCAGCAGCACGCCATTGCGGCCCGCAACGAGCGGATTCTGGAGAGTGTCAGGGTGATCGCCCACGCGGTACGAGATGGTCAGTGCGACTACTCAGAAGGCGCCATCCGGCTGACCAATCTGCTGGATGCCTTGCAAATAAAGGGGGGCCGCGCCTTTGCCACCGAGTTCCCGGGGCTCTACGGCCTCTATGAGAAGGTGAAGGAGATGCCGACCCATGAGGCGAGGCGGGCACTCAAGCGCAATGAAGTGATGAAGATGGATCTCGAACGCAGCGGCTACGAGGCCGAGCTGGAGGCGCAGATCCTTGAGGATGTCGCCAGACTGAAGGATTTTCAGTTAAGCCGGTGAGCCCATGACAAAGACAGAGGAAGCAAGCGTGCAAGCAGAACAGATTGTGTGGGATCAGGCCCTGATCGAAAAATACAACTACAGTGGTCCGCGTTATACCTCCTATCCCACTGCGCTGGAGTTCAACGAGGGGTTCGGCTATCCGGACTTTGTCCAGGCAGCGGGCCAGTATCCTGCACGCAATCTGTCGCTCTACGTGCACATCCCCTTCTGTCACAAGCTCTGCTACTACTGCGGCTGCAACAAGGTCATTACCCGGCACCAGCACAAGGCAGATCAATACCTCGACTACCTCGAACAGGAGATCAAGGCCCAGGCCCCCCTGTTCAAGGAGAGACTGGTCACCCAGCTGCACTGGGGTGGCGGTACACCCACCTATCTGAGCGACCCCCAGACTCGTCGCCTGATGGCCATGTTGCGGGAGCACTTCCACTTCGCCGAGGAGGGGGAGATCAGCATCGAGGTGGATCCCCGCGAGATCGAATTGTCCATGCTGGATGTGCTGCGGGAGCTCGGTTTCAACCGCATCAGCCTCGGCGTTCAGGACTTCAACAAGACGGTCCAGGTCGCGGTCAATCGGGAGCAGGACAACGACTTCATCCGCGCCATGCTGGTCCGTGCCCGCGAGCTGGGGTTCCGCTCCACCAATCTGGATCTCATCTACGGTCTGCCGCACCAGAACCGGGAGAGCTTCCATCACACCCTGGAAGAGGTGCTCAAGACCGACCCGGCCCGCCTCTCCATCTTCAACTATGCCCACCTGCCGAGCCGTTTTGCCGCCCAGCACAAGCTGAAAGAAGCGGACATGCCGGCGCCGCAGGAGAAGCTGGCCATGCTGCAGGACACCATTGCCTTCCTGACCGGCCAGGGTTATCAGTTCATCGGCATGGACCACTTTGCCAAGCCCGATGACGAGCTGGCCGTCGCCCAGCGCGAGGGCAAGCTGCATCGCAACTTCCAGGGCTATACCACCCAGGGGGATTGCGATCTGCTGGGGCTGGGGGTCTCTTCCATCAGCATGATGGGGGATGCCTATTCCCAGAACCAGAAGGATCTCAAAACCTACTATGCACAGGTCGAGTCACTGGGCCATGCCCAGTGGAAGGGGTGCTCCCTCAATCGGGACGATCTGATCCGTCGTGAGGTGATCAAGCGCCTCATCTGCGATTTTTCCCTGAACTTCGCCGCTGTGGAGCAGGCCCACGGCCTGGTGTTCAAGGAGTATTTTGCCGAGGATCTCAAGCTGTTGCAGACCTTCATCGACGACGGTCTGGTGCGCATGACCGAAGAGGGGCTGGAGGTGGTCTCCACCGGTCAGCTGCTGATCCGCAACATCTGCATGTGCTTCGATGTCTACCTGCGCAGCAAGGCGCGCCAGCAGCAGTTCTCCCGGGTGATCTAGGCCGGGCAATGTCGTGGGACAATAAAAAAACCGCCTTTCGGCGGTTTTTTTATTGGGTTTTACCCCTGCTCAACGTTGAGCCGCACGGGCACTCAGCTCGGCCTTCTCGGCTTCGCTCAGGAAGGCCAGGGTCAGGCCGTTCTGCTGGGCGGTGCGGATCTCGCTCACCGTCATGCCGGCAGCCGGGGCCGCCACCTCGTATTCATGGGGCAGATCGATCCCCTCCACCGCCGGATCGTCGGTATTGAGGCAGGCCAGCACGCCGGCGGCCAGGAACTGGCGGATCGGGTGATCGGCCAGACTCGCCACCGTGGTGGTCTGGAGGTTGGAGGTGAGGCAGGACTCGATGCCGATGCGGTGTTCGGCCAGATAGGCCATCAGGGCCGGATCCTGGATGGCCTTGACGCCGTGGCCGATGCGCTCGGCTCCCAGCTCGCGAATGGCCTGCCACATGCTCTCGGGGCCGGCGGCTTCACCGGCGTGCACGGTGACCCGCATGCCTGCATCCCGCACCCGGCGGAAGTGGTCGGTGAAGAGCTCGCCCGGGAAGCCCAGTTCGTCGCCGGCCAGATCGATGGCGACCAGGCGATCGCGATGAGCCAGACAGGCATCCAGCTCCTGCTTGCACTGCTCGGTGCCGAAGGTACGGCTCATGATGCCGATGAGATTGGTCTTGATGCCGAAGTCACGGCTGCCTGCGGCCACACCGTCGATGATGGCTTCGACCACGCCCTGCGGGTGCAGTTTGTGGGTCATCGCCATGTAGGCCGGGCTGAAACGCAGCTCGGCATAGTCGATCCCGGCACGCAGCAGATCTTCCACGTTTTCGTAGGCGACCCGGCGGCAGGCATCGTAGTCGGCCAGCACGGCCACGCCCCAGTCCAGTTTCTTCAGGAAGGCCACCAGACTCGGCTCGTTCTCGACGATCTGCACGTGCGGGCGCAGGGCCTCCAGTTCATCGGCTGGCAGTCGGATGTTGTGCTGACGTCCCAGCTCGAGAATGGTCTGCGGGCGGATGTTGCCATCCAGATGGCGATGCAGGTCGGTCAGGGGGAGGGATCTGTCAATCATGGGGCACCTTCTGCGAGTCGGGTTGGAAAGCCTGCCATTCTAGGCGGGGCGCCTGAAAAAGATACCCCGTTTGCAAGCAAACGGGGTGTGATTGGTCAGGCTTTCCCTCAAGGCGTGATGGGAATCGTTTTTCCCGCAGGCTCAGGGAATGTCGAGCTCCTTGAGCTTGCGGGTCAGGGTATTGCGGCCCCAGCCGAGCAGGCGGGCTGCCTCCTGCTTGTGACCGTGGGTGTGATCCAGTGCTGTCTCCAGCATGATCCGTTCGAACTGGGGCATGGCATCCGCCAGGATATCGGTCTCCCCCAGCGCCAGCTTGGCGGCCACCCAGTCCTGCAACTGCTGCTGCCAGCCACCGGTCAGGGCGGGCTGGCCCGGCTCGGCGGTGCTGGTGATGGGAGTCAGCAGCTCGGTGGGCAGATCGCCTACCAGCACCTCCTGGCCCGAGGCCATCACCGTCAGCCAGCGGCAGACGTTCTCCAGCTGGCGCACGTTGCCTGGCCAGGGGAGGCGGCTGATGTAGGTCTGGGTATCCGGGTGCAGGCTCTTGGCCTCCACGTTCAGCTCCTTGGCGGCTCGCAGCAGGAAGTGCTGGGCCAGCTGGGGGATGTCCTCCCGGCGCTCCTTGAGGGCCGGAATATGGATGCGGATGACGTTGAGGCGGTGGAACAGATCTTCCCGAAACTCGCCGTCGGCGACCCGCTTCTCCAGATTCTGGTGGGTGGCGGCAATGATCCGCACATCCACCTGCACCGGTTGGTGGCCACCAACCCGGTAGAACTGCCCGTCCGCCAGAACCCGCAGCAACCGGGTCTGCACGTCCAGCGGCATGTCGCCTATTTCGTCGAGAAACAGGGTGCCACCATCGGCCTGTTCGAAGCGGCCGTGACGAATGTTGTTGGCGCCGGTGAAGGCTCCCTTCTCATGACCGAACAGCTCGGATTCGATGAGATCTTTCGGGATGGCCGCCATGTTGAGGGCGATGAAGTTCTTGTGGGCCCGGGGGCTGTGCTTGTGCAGGGCATGGGCAACCAGCTCCTTGCCGGTACCGCTTTGACCGTTGATGAGCACCGAGATGCTGGAGCGCGACAGCCGGCCGATGGCGCGGAACACCTCCTGCATGGCAGGGGCTTCGCCGATGATCTCCGGGGTGGTGGTGGCTTCCTGTTGGCGAGCCTTGCGCTTGGTCCGCTGCTCCTTGAGGTGGTTCTCGGCCCGGCGTACCAGGGTGACCGCTTCGTCGATGTCGAACGGCTTGGGCAGGTATTCGAAGGCACCTCGCTGGTAGGCGTTGACTGCGGAGTCGAGGTCCGAGTGGGCCGTCATGATGATGATGGGCAGATCGGCCTGGCGGCGATGGATCTGCTCCAGCAGGCTCAGGCCGTCGATGCCCGGCATGCGAATATCCGAGAGGATCACGTCCGGTGAGCGCATCTCCAGTGAACTCAGCAGGGCTTCGCCGTCGGCGAAACTTTCGCATTCGAAGCCTTCGCTGCCAAGGGTGCGCTCCAGAACCCACCGGATGGAGCTGTCGTCATCGACGATCCACACTTTTGCTGTCATGAGGTTCCCTTACTTGCGAAGTGGTAAATAAATGGTGAATTCGGTGTGGCCCGGCCAGCTGATGCAGTCGATGCGCCCCTTGTGCTGATCGATCAGGTTCTGGGCGATGGAGAGGCCCAGGCCTGTTCCCCCGTCCTTGCCGGTGATCATGGGATAGAAGAGGGTGTCGCGAATGGCGTCGGGAATGCCGGGGCCGTTGTCGATGATCTTGATTTCGGCCGCCAGGCGATAGCGCTGGCCATGGATGGTGATCTGGAAGGCGGTGCGCGTCTTGATGCGGATGAGGCCGTCCTGATCCCCAAGGGCCTCGGCGGCGTTGCGCACTATGTTCAGGAACGCCTGTTGCAGCTGGTCCGATTCCATCTCGAATTCGGGGATGCTGGGGTCGTAGTCCCGCTCGATGCGGATCTGCGGCGGCAGCTCCAGGTCCACCAGACGGCGCACCTGCTCCAGCACGGAGTGAACGTTGTGCATCTGGTGACGGCCGGGACGCTGGGGACCGAGCAACCTGTCGACCAGCACCCGCAGGCGATCGGCCTGCTCGATGATGATGCCGGTGTATTCACGCAAGGCCGGGTCGGGCAACTCCTTTTGCAGCAGTTGGGCCGCGCCGCGCAATCCCCCCAGGGGGTTCTTGATTTCGTGCGCCAGGCCGCGCACCAGCTCCTTGGCGGCCTGCTGCTGGGCGTGTTGCTGCAGCTCCTGGCTGATCTTCTTCTGCTGATCGATCTTGCGCAGTTCTACCACCATCAGTCGCTGTTCATGATCGGCCATGGGGCTGACGCTGATCTCCACCAGCCTGGGTTCCCCCTCCACCACCAGAGTGACTTCGCTGTCGGTGAAGCCCTGCCCCGAAATGAGGCACTGTTTGAAACGCTGCAGATCGAGAGAGATGTGTTCCAGCAGGTGGGGCAGTTCGATGCCGATCAGTCGTCGTTCGCTGAGGGAAAGCAGCTGCTCTGCCGCCGGGTTGACGAATTGAATGCAGAGACGTTCATCCATGAGAATGACGGCGGTCAGCAGGTTGTCCAAGAGTGTCTTGGCGTTGTCCGAGCGGGTTGGCACAGGTTTCTCCCTAAAACGGTGCTGTACACCTAGAATGCACCAATATAGTGCATCAAGTTTACCCGCATCGGTGCGTCACATCACCCCTAATTGGCCTTGGGGGCGGCTCTGGGAGCCTGATTCACCGACGCCCTGTGCAGGTAAAAGGTGGTTGGCTTAGATTTAGCAAGGATCGTACCGTCTTTGGCGAGCAACTCGAGCCGTGCCTCGTAAGCGCCCCTATCGAGGTTTTCCACCCGTATGGCCAGGCTGTTGTGAACCAGGGGCACCGCCTTGCCGTTCAGGATCAGGCGCACATCGTATTGCACCGGGACATGGGGAGAGATCTCGCCCTGGAAGACGATGTTGCCGGTATTGTCGCGCAATGTACTGCCCGGTTCCGGAGAGATGAGATCGATCTCCAGGGGAGCCGCTTCCAGGGCTTTCCTGGCATCGACACCGGTCAGGCTGTTGAAGTTGTCCACCTGGACCGAGTGGGGGGCTGTGCCGATGAGCGGCGAGACCCGCAGGTCCACCTCTTTTGCGCTCTTGCCGGGAGGGGGGGCATCGGTGTAGTGGGTCACCCCCTGGGGATCGACCCAGGAGTAGACGCGGGCGGCCTGTGCGGAACAGGAGGCCATCAGCAGGAGGCTCAGCAGCCAGGGTACAGTGTTCATCCATCTCTCCTTGACGGGGTTCACCTTAATCCTATCAGAGAAAAACCACGGGGTCGGGGTGTGAACAGCCGAGGGTGGTACGGCTCCGTGAACGGGATCATCTTTCTGCATGATCGTGCCCGTTCGGCGGTATTTCCGTTGCCAGAATGAAAAAAACCCGCCAGATGGCGGGTTTGTCATGGGAAAGCGGATTAGACGGAGTAGTACAGCTCGAACTCCAGCGGGTGCGGGGTCATGCGCACGCGGTCAACATCCTGCTGTTTCAGTTCCAGGTAGGAGTTGATGAAGTCATCGCTGAACACGCCACCACGGGTCAGGAACTCACGGTCTGCATCCAGTGCGGACAGCGCTTCGTCCAGGGAACCGGCAACGGTCGGCACTTCGGCGGCTTCTTCCGGCGGCAGATCGTACAGGTTCTTGTCCATGGCATCGCCCGGATGGATCTTGTTGATGATACCGTCCAGACCGGCCATCAGCTGGGCCGCGAAGGCCAGGTACGGGTTGGCAGCCGGATCCGGGAAGCGTACTTCGATGCGGCGGGCTTTCGGGCTCGGCACGACCGGGATACGGATGGAGGCAGAGCGGTTGCGGGCGGAGTAGGCCAGCATGACCGGTGCTTCATAGCCCGGCACCAGACGCTTGTAGGAGTTGGTGGTCGGGTTGGCGAAGGCGTTGATGGCCTTGGCGTGCTTGATGATGCCGCCGATGTAGTGCAGTGCCATCTCGGACAGACCGCCGTACAGGTCGCCTGCGAACAGGTTGACGCCGTCTTTGGCTAGGGACTGGTGGCAGTGCATGCCGGAGCCGTTGTCACCGAACATGGGTTTCGGCATGAAGGTGACGGTCTTGTTGTAGGCGTGGGCCACGTTGTGGATCACGTACTTCAGGACCTGCACTTCGTCAGCCTTCAGGGTGAGGGTGTTGAAGCGGGTTGCGATCTCGTTCTGACCGGCGGTCGCCACTTCGTGGTGGTGAGCTTCGACGACCTGGCCCATCTCTTCCAGCACCAGGCACATGGCGGCACGGATGTCCTGGGAGGAGTCAACCGGGGCAACCGGGAAGTAACCACCCTTGACGAACGGACGGTGACCCTTGTTGCCGTGCTCGTAGTCGGTACCGGAGTTCCAGGCAGCTTCTTCGGATTCGATCTTCACGAAGCTGTGGCCCATGGTGTTGGAGAAGGTGATGTTGTCGAACATGAAGAATTCCGGCTCCGGCCCGAACAGCACGGTGTCAGCGATGCCGCTGGACTTCAGGAAATCTTCGGCACGCTTGGCGATGGAGCGCGGATCGCGGTCATAACCTTGCATGGTGGCGGGTTCCAGCACGTCACAGACGATGTTCAGAGTGGTCTCTTCGGTGAACGGGTCCAGTTTGGCGGAAGCCGGGTCCGGCATCAGCACCATGTCAGACTCGTTGATGCCCTTCCAGCCGCCGATGGAGGAACCATCGAACATCTTGCCGTCTTCGAAGAAGTCTTCGTCAACCTGGTGGGAAGGGATGGATACGTGCTGCTCTTTACCCTTGGTGTCGGTAAAACGCAGATCAACAAACTTGACTTCGTGTTCCTGGATCAGGGCCAAAACGTTCTGGGCTGACATGCTAAGTAACCTCCGGTGTTAAAACTCTTTGGGTGAATGCGTCGTCACATTCACATAAGCCAGTATCGTGCCAAGTTTGTGACAGCTTGATTTCAGGGCACTTGCACCGTTTCAGGCTGTCGAAAAACCCGTTCTCATGCCGGTTGCTGCATTAAAGTGGTGCAACCTTGGATCGTTTTGGTGCACCGAGATGGTGCGCCAGCGTATCCAGGCCATCTAAGCAGCCTTTTGCTGCGGGGTCCATGATCCTGATCCTTTGTTGTGTGTGAATGTGTTGCAATTCTGCTAGGCAGATCACAAAGGCGAGAGTACAATTAGCGCCCAATTTTACCCGGTGATTTGAGGCGAGAATGTTAGAGAATTTACGCAATATTGCGATTATTGCGCACGTTGACCACGGCAAAACGACTCTGGTTGATAAGCTGCTGCAGCAATCCGGCACTCTGGATCGCACCAGCGAAGGTCAGGAACGGATCATGGACTCCAATGATCTGGAACGGGAACGTGGCATCACCATTCTCGCCAAGAACACTGCGATCCGCTGGAACGACTACCGCATCAACATCGTGGATACCCCGGGTCACGCCGACTTCGGTGGTGAAGTTGAGCGTGTACTCTCCATGGTTGACTCCGTGCTGCTGCTGGTCGACGCCGTTGACGGCCCAATGCCGCAGACCCGTTTCGTGACCCAGAAGGCGTTCGCCCAGGGTCTGAAGCCCATCGTGGTCATCAACAAGATCGACCGTCCGGGTGCTCGTCCTGACTGGGTAATGGATCAGGTCTTCGATCTGTTCGACAACCTGGGTGCCACCGATGAGCAACTGGACTTCAAGGTTGTTTACGCCTCTGCACTGAACGGTTGGGCCACCCTGGATCAGGACGTCCCGTCCGAGAACATGGAACCCCTGTTCCAGGCCATCGTCGACAACGTGGAAGCCCCGAAGGGCGACGTTGACGGTGCCTTCCAGATGCAAATCTCCCAGCTGGACTACAACTCCTACGTGGGCGTTATCGGTATCGGCCGCATCACTCGTGGTCGCGTCAAGACCAACCAGCAGGTCACCATCGTCAGTGCCAACGGCAAACCGCGTACCGGCAAGGTCGGTCAGGTGCTGGGCTACCTGGGCCTGTCCCGTACCGAAGTGACCGACGCGCAAGCGGGCGACATCATCGCCATCACCGGTCTGGGCGAGCTGAAGATCTCCGACACCATCTGTGACAACAGTGCCGTCGAAGCCCTGCCGCCGCTCTCCGTTGACGAGCCGACCGTGAACATGACTTTCCAGGTCAACACCTCGCCGTTCGCCGGTAAAGAAGGCAAGTTCGTCACCTCCCGCAACATTCTGGAGCGTCTGAACCAGGAGCTTGTCCACAACGTGGCCCTGCGCGTGGAAGAGACCGAAGATCCGGACAAGTTCCGCGTCTCCGGCCGTGGTGAACTGCACCTCTCCATCCTGATCGAAAACATGCGTCGCGAAGGTTACGAACTGGCGGTATCCCGTCCGGAAGTTATCCTGCGTACCGTGGATGGCGAACTGCAAGAACCGTTCGAAACCGTTACTGTGGACGTGGAAGAAGCGCATCAGGGTTCCGTGATGGAGCAGCTCGGCCTGCGTAAAGGCGAGATGACCAACATGACCCCGGATGGCAAGGGTCGCGTCCGTCTGGACTTCATCATCCCGAGCCGTGGCCTGATCGGCTTCCAGACCGAGTTCCTGACCATGACCTCTGGTACCGGTCTGCTGTATCACACCTTCGACCACTACGGTCCGCACAAGGGTGGCAGCATCGGTGAGCGTCAGAACGGCGTGCTGATCTCCAACGCCACCGGCAAGGCTCTGACCTTCGCCCTGTTCGGTCTGCAAGACCGTGGTCGTCTGTTCATCGGTCACGCGACCGAGGTGTACGAAGGCCAGGTGATCGGGATCCACTCCCGCTCCAACGACCTGACCGTCAACTGCCTGAAAGGCAAGCAGCTGACCAACATGCGTGCCTCCGGTACCGATGAAGCCCAGGTGCTGACTCCGCCGATCCGCATGACCCTGGAGCAGGCTCTCGAGTTCATCGACAACGACGAGCTGGTCGAGATCACCCCGAAAGCCATCCGTATCCGCAAGAAACTGCTGACCGAGATGGATCGCAAGCGCGCCGGTCGTGCTTGATCGAGAGCTGTTCATCGACAGACCAAAGAGAGGCCTTATGGCCTCTTTTTTTATGGTTCATCGCGGCTTTCCGGGGAAGGCCGCCTTGATTTTCAGAAAAAAGTATTCTGAGTCCCTAAATCCATATGCC
>NZ_JAPCIQ010000060.1:0-25960 GCF_027707405.1 Aeromonas sp. QDB68
GGGTGCCCGCGGTCACCGCCGCGCCATCCGCCCCCTGCACGTCGTTGGTGATGACGTTGCCATTGAGGACCAGGTTGCTCTCGCTCGCCGCCGTCGGGTTGACGTCGCTCACCGCCGTCGGCACGTCATCCAGCACCACGACATCCAGCCCTGCACTGGTCGTGTCGCCATCGAGGTCCGTCAACACGACGTTGAAGCTCTCCGTCAGAGCCCCATCATTTGCAGGTTTGTTATGTGTTTCGTTATCGTTCAGGGTGTAGCTGTAGGTCACGCTGCCAACCCCTGTCACCGGGTTGTAGCTGACGCCGGTCACCAGCAGTTGATTTCCCAAAGGACTGGGGATCCCCTGGGGGAAGGTGGTCAAGACCTGGCCATTGCTGATCAGCGTCACACCTCCCAGTGTCAGGCTTTGTACTCCATCTGCCGCATTGAATGTAAAGGTACTGCTCTTGGTCAAGGCGGCGCCATCGGGGGCTGAGCCATCCGGCAATGCGGCTTCTTCAAGGACAAGCTCACCACCCTCGACCTGCAATCCATTCAGCGAGACAGGCTCATCTACAGGGGTGATGGTGATGGTCAGAGTGGAGTCGTTGGTATCATCCCCATCCGTTACGGTGTAATTGACCGCAGGTACAGGGCCTGTGTAGTTCAGCGCAGGGGTAAAGGTATAGGAGCCGTCGGCATTGATGATCAGCGTACCAATCCCATCCAGCGTGCTCTCAACGCCGGCAGCAATTCCCTGATTGCTGCCCCAGCTATAGGAAATGACAGACGTATCAAGGGGACCATCCGGATTGTTGCTGTTGTCGAGCACATTGCCACTGATGGCCTGATCTTCCTGGGTAACAGCAGACTCATCCTGATCATCGAGCTGATTCTCGGGCAGAAGATCGTCTTCCTGCAGCACATTCTGATCGATCAACGTGTCATAGCCGGTATCGAATCCGGCCTCGGCTATGGTCGCATCTCCGATGCGATCTATGACAACAAAACCACCATTGCCACTGGCCCCAGCGACCCCGCCGATACCGCCACCACCACCGGCGGCAGGTGCCCCACCGGCAGCAGAGGCTTCGAAGTTCTTGGTCGGGTCAACCCCTTGCAGGATGGATTGTTGCAACGCCGCAATTTCTGGCGACACTTCAGGCGAGCCTTGCTGATGATTGGCAACCGATGAGGAAGATTGCCCCTCTGGAGGCATCTCTGTCCCTGCCGGGACACCATTGCCCTCTGCAGGTTTGTCATCGTAGGGCGCCAGCATCAATTTGGCATCATCAGCGATATTGAGTCTGGCGCCAGGCTGCAGTATCTCGCCAGGCTGGAGAGGGCGACTGCTGCCATCGGCAAGCAGGATCTGAACGTTGCCTTCTACGGAAGAGACGACCACGGTTTTGTCGATGATTTGGGTGCGCATATCCATTGCTCCAGGGTGACAGATCTTGATGCCTACACTCTAGATACGCCCCCGTCCTGCTTCCGTTGCAAAAATGTACAGGGTTGAGTCTCTTTGACTTCATCCGATGCAGCGAATCGAACGAATATTTTTTACATATAAAAATCAAATAAGTAACAGCGCGAGTTTTAGTGATATTACCTATATGTCGCGTAAAAATGATGTACATATTCTAAACAGATATAAAAAAGGGCCCTTAATGGGCCCCTTTCTATCGAGTTGTACCGCTTATGCCAGTGGAAATGCAGGGTGAACGAACCCCTGATAACCATCGATATGCAAACTGGACAACAATTCAACCTGCCGTTTATCTTCCACCCGGGTGGCGATGGTCGTGACACCCGCGTTGTGGGCAGCCCGACAGACAGCCGCCAGGAAGGAGGTATCGGCGCCTGGTTCCATGACCTGGCTGGTATACCCGTGGTCCACCTTGACATAAGCGGGGGTCAGCTCTTCCAGATAGCCGAGGGACTGGAAGTGCCGGCCATAGTGATCGACCCCCCACAAGAAGCCGTGCTCTCGCAACAGCTCAACCAGATGAGTCACATACTCTTTGTGTTTCATGATGGCCGCTTCCGGGATCTCGAACAGCAGTCGCTCCTTCAGCTCCACGTTCAGCGACAAATAGCCTCTGAGCCATGTCAGGAACTCATCCGAACAGAGAGAACCCGCCGTGATATTGACTGCCAACACCAATTCCGGTTGCTGCTTGAACAAGGGGACGCAGGCTTCTAGCACCGCCTTGTCAAACTCGGCCCCCATCTTGAACTGCTCGATCGCAGGCAAGAACTGCCCTGCGAAGTAATCCGTTCCATCTCGCGAGATGGCCGCGAACAACTCGGCATGCAGGCGGGTACCATCATCGAAGCGGCACGCAGGCTGTGCCTTGAAGCGCCAGAGATGTCTGGCAATGGCATCCTGCACCAGGTCTCGCCAGGCAAGGCGTCCCATCAGTCCCTGCTCATTGCCGCCTTCCATCACGACGGCACCGCGCCGCTCATTGCGCGCTTTGCCAAGGGCGTTATCCGCCTTCGTCAGCAGCGCCGAGAGATCGTCATTGCCATCACGGCCAGCGATGCCGACGACGGACAGCGCTCCGCTTTCTCCCATGGGATTGACAACCAGATCGGCGATACGGCTGTTGATGAGCTCCGCCAGCTCCTTGAGCTGAGACAGATCATCGGTGGGGCAGAGCAAGGCATACTCCGTCGCCGAGATCCGGGCCAGCGCCGCGCCATCCCAGCCATCCAGCAGTTCCCTGAGCACCTGTGCAATGGATTTGACCATGTTGTCCCTTGCAGCAAAGCCCTCTTCCCGATAGAGATCGTCCAGCATGTCGACGGCCACCAGCATGACCCCGCCCTGCCCGGCCTCCGCAATCCAGGCATTGACCTGCCCGACGAAGTAAGAGCGGTTGCCAAGCCCGGAGACGGCATCCACATAGACGCGGGCTCGCAGATTCTCGGCCTCGTCGGCCTGCTCTTTGAACTGCACGGCAAGCTTGCTGGAAAGGGTATTGATGGCCTGTACCACTTGCCGCAGCTCGCGGGTCTTGGGCTCGGGAATGGCGTGGCCGAAATGGTGCAGCTCGATTTCAACCGCCTGATCGCAAATCAGCTTGAGCGGTTTGAGCAGATAATTGAGCGCCCGCATCAGCAAGAGAGTGGTGACGAGAAAACCGACCAGGAACCAGGTGGCCAGTTCGCTCATTCCTTTCCAAAGCTCGTAGTAGGCTTGTCCAGGGTGGCCGACGACCTTCAGCTTGCCCAGTTGCAGCCAACCCGACGTCAAAATCGATTCATTGGCCACTTCAGGGAACAGATCCAGCCCAATGAACCACTGTGGGACCCCTTCGATATGGCTGCTGTTCTCCAGCTCGATGACATCCTTGGAGGCCAGCAGATCGAGACGAACCAGCTTGTAGTAACCCCCGTCGAACACCGCCTTGATCACGGATTCGGCACTGACCTTGTCGCCGTTCTCCAGATAGGGGGTCAGCGCCAGACCCAGTGCGGTGGACGTATTGATGACGGTGGTCTCCTGCTGCTGCGCCAGGTAGTTGCGGGTCGAATTGAATTGCACCCAATAGGTGGCGGCAAACAGCAATCCGAACAGCAGCAGCATGGTTGCCAATAGTTGTCTGTAGAGCGTCATAGGTTAATCATCCAAATTGACCGCAGGCCGAGCCAATCGCCCCGATGTCATGCGATTGCGTAAGTCTGTCCATAATCCCAAGCGGGATGATTGCCCGGCCAGTTCCCCTTGACCACGCGCCTTCATCAGCCACAAGTGACTACCGTTAAAACTGTAAATTGGCAACAAATCCGCCCGTTGGGTCGCCGGGCGAATTGATCCGACAAGATTGTCCAGAATCAGGGGTACTGCCGCAGGCGTCTCATAGTAGGCAACGACCATATGAAACTGGTTATAATCCAATGCCTTGACATATACCATTCGCATTTTTTCATCAGGGATGCCAAGTTCCAGCAAGGTAAAATACTTGGAAATGCTGAAGTCTTCACAATCTCCCCCCGCTGCGCCCAGAAATTCCAGCGGTGTCGCCCAATAATCCTTCTTGTGCCACAACTTGATGTCATCGATGAAACGCATCTGGTTGAAGAACTGGTTCACCTTCTCCAGCTTCTGCCGATCCGTCAGCCCCGCCGCCTTGTTCTGCATTGCCAAAGTGCGCCAGCTGGTGACCCGTTTGCCGGCCCTGGGGCCATAGGTCTCCTCAGCGCGCTTGACCAGTTTCATATCCTCCGGTGAGAGAGGCTGGCTGGCGCTGAGCAGCAGGGGGATCGCCAGCAGGACCAGCCACAGCAGGCGAACCCGCAAGGGCGCACGTGCACCTGCGAGGGCTCGATCCCCATCACGTCGGCTCCAGCCTGTCGATGCCACCTCTTTCTGTGTCATGACGCCGCCATCATCCCCTGACCGCCGGACGCATAAAAGAATGACTGCAGCACGCTGCAGCCATTCCCCTTGCCTGATATGACATCAGTGGCAGGGCCATCAGTTGTTGTTGGCCTGCCATTCAGCCGGTTGCTGCACATTCAGGGCATTGAGCAGACCACCGGTGGCATTGAGGATACGATATTCCGCCAACAGGGAGTCGTACTCGGCCGTAATGTAACTGCGGCGAGCCTCGAACAGTTCGTTCTCCGTGTTCAGCACGTCCAGCAAGGTCCGTTGGCCCAGGCCGAATTGCTTCTTGTAGGCCTGTACGGTGTCATAGCTGGCGTCCACGTGCTCTTTGAGGAAGACTTTTTGCTTGGCCAGCGACTCTTTGGCGTTCCAGGCGAGGCGGGTCCCCTCTTCCACCTGACGGAAGGCATTCATGTGAATGTCTTTGGCCTGGGAATAGAGCGCTGAGGTTGCCTTGCTTTCTGCCAGATCGGACCCACCGCGGAACAGGTTGTAACGCATCCGGACCATGGCGGTGAGATCGTCGTTACGGCCTTTGACCGCATCGATGTCCTCGTTCCAGTTCTGATCCACTTCAAAGGCTACGTTCGGGTAGAACCCGGACTTGGAGCCTTCATGCTGGTACTTCGCCTCTTCGATGTCCTGCAGGGATGACAGCAGGGTCGGGTGAACCTCTGTTGCCGTCTTCAGCGCATCTTCCAGCGTTGCGGGCAGGAGTTGGGTGTTCGGTACGGGCTGAACGAGATCCTTGGGCACTTCATTGACGACACGGATGAACTCACTCTCGGCATCCCGATAGTTGTTCTCCGCCGCCGCCTGATTGGAGTAAGCCCGAGCCACACGACCGTCGATCTGGGTCTGGTCAGCGGTCGACCCCAGACCGGAGTCGGTCCGTTTCTGGATGTCACTGCGGATCTGTTCGTGGGTTTCAAGGTTCTGCTTGGACAGCTCCAGGATCTCCTGCTGACGCAGCATGTTGAGATAGACCTCGGCCACGCGCAGGGCCGTGTTCTCCGCCTCGGAGATCATCGCCAGGCGCTGGGCCTGGGCGGCGGCATCGGTCCGTGCCACGTTGCTGCTGACATCAAAGCCGTCAAACAGCATCTGGCGAAGGCTGATCCCGGCCTCCTTGCGCGTCATGGAGTCATCGATCGTCTGTGAATTGGGACCACGGTCGAGGGACTGTCAGTCTTCTCGTAACCGACGCCACCACGCAGATCAATGGTGGGGTAATAGCCGCCCTTGGCTCCATCATGCTGATACAGTCGTGCCTGATAGAGATCAAAAGCTTCCTTGATTTTCGGATGGGTAGCCAGTGACTGCGCCACTGACTGTTCCAGCGTCTGTGCCTGGCTCAGGCCCGGGAACAGTATGGTGCCACTAACCAGCATGGCAACAATCGTCTTCTTCATGGTATCTCCAGTCATGTTGTTTTTAGATTGTTGGCTTATCGTTCTCTCAGTGCCGACTGCTTAGCCCTCAAGATGGGTTTCAGCAAGTAGTCTAGGACACTTTTTTTACCAGTAATAATATCTGCACTGGCTAACATACCGGGGATGATGGGAAGTGCGTTAAGCTCATCGCCCAGATAACTCTTCTCGGTTCGTACTCGCACCAGATAGAAGGAATTGCCCTCCTCATCCTGGATTGAGTCGGCACTTATCTGTTCAACCTTGCCATGTAAACCTCCATAAATAGTGAAATCATAGGCAGTTATCTTGACCACGGCCTCCAGTCCGGGTCTGAGGAACGCGATGTCCTTGGGCGACACCTTGGCTTCAACCAGCAGGGTGTCTTCCAGCGGCACTATCTCCATCAGGTCCATGCCCGGCTGAACGACCCCACCCAGCGTATTAATCTTGAGCTTCTTGATGGTCCCCTTGAGAGGCGCGATCACACTGGTACGATCGACCCTGTCCCGCAGACCGACCTGGCCCTCTGACAACTGGCTCAACTTGCCTTGACGTTCGTTCAGCTCGGTCTGGGAGTCCGCCCGGAATTTCAGGGCGATATCATTTCGCTTCGAGATGGTCTCCCGCAGTACCGAGTTGAGCTTGGGCACCAGCAGGCGGTTCGCCTCCAGCTCCCCTTGCATTTCGTTGACCTGCCGCTCCAGTTTAATTAGCTCCACTTGAGGAACTATACCCTCTTTTGCGAGAGGACGGCTGATGTTCAGCTCCTGACGAGCCAGATCAACGCTGCGGCCCACGGTCCGGATCTTGGCATTGAGCTCTATGGTCTCCTGCTCTTTCTGCTCGATCTGCTGTCCCAGGATGTTAAGCTGGTTCTTGAGGTTGTTTAACCGCGCCTCCTGCACCGATCTTTCACGGGCGGCATATTCGGCAAATACATTCTCGTACCCTTCGGGGAACTCGATGGCCTGTTTGTCGATGGCTACCTGTTCACGCCAGCCCAGATTGGGCTCGTTCTTGACCACTACGCTGCGAATTTCGGCGCGCAGGCGGGCAATATCCCCCTTGAGGGTGACCAGCTCCTGCTCCCGTTCGCGAAAATCCGACTTGAAGCGAGTATCGTCGATGCGCAGCAGTGGCTGTCCCTTCTCGACGATGTCCCCCTCCTTGACGAAGATCTCCTTGACGATCCCCCCTTCCAGGTTCTGGATCACCTGCAACTGGCGCGACGGTATCACCTTGCCCTGGCCGACTGTCACTTCATCCAGCTCTGCCCAGGCGGCCCAGACGATGGCGCTGACAAAAAACAGGAAGCAGGCCCAGAGCAGGACTCTGGCACGGGTGGGTGTCGTCAGCAGCACGGCGGCGGCGCCGTCATCCACGTACTCGAGATGCTCGGGTGCAGGCAAGACCGTATCTGAGGGCGTTTTCTTGAACCAGTGGTTAGCCATTCGCCGTCTCCTGCACCCGCACCTTGCCTTCCTTCAATTGCTGCAACACCACCTCTTTGGGACCGTCCGCCACTATCTTCCCCTGCTCCACGACGATGACCCGGGAAGCGACATCCAGCATGGAGGTCTTGTGGGTGATGAGGATAAGGGTGGTTTCGGGGCCGAGCCGCGCCAGCTCCTGCTTCACGTGCATCTCTGACTGGTTGTCCATGTTGGAGGTCGGCTCGTCCATCACCAGAATGGGGGGATCGTTGAGCAGGGCGCGAGCCAGCAGGATGGACTGACGCTGGCCACCGGAGAGCTGACGTCCCCCTTCGCCAATCTGTCTGTCGAGACCGTTGGGATCCCGGTTGGTAAAGTTGGTGACCCCGGCCCGCTTGGCGGCGCGCAAGACACGGGCATCGTCCACCAGGGGATTACCCAGCATGATGTTGTCCCGCACGGAACCAAAGAAGAGGGTCACATCTTGCGGCACACAGCCGATGTTGCGGCGAATGATGGTCGGCGGCAGTTGGTCCAGCTCAAAGCCATCCAGACGCACCAGGCCGTCAGTCGGGCGATAGAGACCCATCAGCAATTTCTCCAGCGTGGTTTTACCTGCACCGATCCGCCCGATGATGGCCACCTTCTCACCCGGCTCGATGCGCAGGTTGATGTTGTGCAGGGTGCTGCTCTCCATGCCCGGATACTTGAAGGAGACATTTTCAAACTCGATGCGCCCCTGGATGAGCGGATGGTGGATGTACTGCCTGCCCTCCTCCTGCTCACCCGGCGTCATCATGATCTTCTCCAGGATCTCGAGCGCCGACTTGGCCTGGTTGTAGCGGGTGGAGAGTACCGAGAGCTGCACCATGGGGGCGATAGCCCGGCTCGACAGCATCACGGCCGCTATCATGCCCCCCATGGTCACCAACCCTTCCGAGATCTGGTAGACACCGACGATCACCAGTCCCACTGTCACCACCTGCTGGATGTAGCTCGCCAGAGAAGACATGGAGTTGGTGATGCGCCGGGTTTGCACGCCCCAGGTCGAGATGTGGGACACCGCCTGCTCCCAGCGGTGCTGGAACATGCTCTCGGCCCCGAAAATCTTCACTGTCTCAAGGCCCGAGATGCTTTCGATCAGATTGGCGTTCTTCTGGGAGGCGAGCCGGGAGCCCTCCTCGATGGATTGCTTCAGCGGTGCCTGAATGTAGAAGCTGTAGGCCACCAGGATCAGGATGGCGATGATGGGCACCACCACCATCACACCGGCGAAAATCCAGATGATGAAGAGGAAGAAGATGGCAAACGGCAGATCGATCAGGGTGGAGACGGTGGCCGACGTGAAAAACTCGCGCACCGATTCAAACTCCTGCAAGTGCTTGGCAAAGGCACCGGTCGACGCAGGCCTGGACTCCATCTTCATGCCCATCACCTTGGCAAAGATTTTGGCCGACAACAGCACGTCGGATTTCTTGCCTGCAATATCGATGAAGTAGCTGCGCAGCTGGCGCATCACGAAGTCGAAGGTGAACACCACCATGGCTCCAACTGCCAGCACCCAGAGGGAGTCGAATGCCAGGTTGGGCACAATCTTGTCATAGACATTCATGGTGAACAGGGGGCTGGCGATGGCAAACAGGTTGATGAGGATCGAGGCCACCAGCACATCCCGATAGATACCGCGGGACTCGAACAAGGTGCTCCAGAACCAGTGACCATCACGGGTCTCCAGCACTTTGGGCGAGCGCTCATCAAATTTGAACTGCCGCTTGACGTAGAACAGACGACCATTGTACTCGTCACCCAGCTGGGCAAGACTGACCCATTGAGCCGCGTCTCCGGCCTGGGGAAAGATGACCCTCGCCTGGGTCCGTTCTTCATTCCATTCAAGCAAGATGCAGGCGCCGCCATTACGCGTCTGCAAGACGCAGGGCAGCAGCAGGGAGGAGATCTGTTCAAGGGGCTGGATCACTTCGCGGGCAGAGAGACCACCCCGCTCTGAAGAGCGCCGTGCTGAGACGCCCGGAGACCAGTGGCAAGCCGGTGGTGAGAGCATCCTGACTGTTGGGCACCCCGTAAAAGCGGGTCAAAAAGACCAGGCACTCCAACAGTTCATCTATATGGCTGGTTTCTGCTTGCATAGCATCCCATCAAACATGATTCAGAAGGTTGTCTCGGGGCCGAATATCCAAAGCCCGGCGGCGATCCGGAAAAACAGAACAGACCTCGCCACCCAGACCCACAACCCGATTAGCGCACAGAGCCGGGACACTGCATGTCTCGCCTCCCTCACAGATTTTCATGCCGGAAACGGAGGGGACATACCAGGCACCTGGTGTTGCCAAGAAATATGCCACCCGGTTCGAAGAGACACCGCCCGGTATACAAACTGCAAAGAGTTATTGATAACTATATCTTTTTTCAAGCCGACCATCTTATCAAGGTGACTTGAACGAAACTATACTCCAAAGACTGAATTTCATCTAATAACCCACTGTTTTTTGACGAAATTAGAGTTGGCACTCGCCCGTGGAAGGGAGAGAAAAAGGGCGTCCCAGGCAGTGCCCCTGAGGGCCTGAGCGTGCCAGCGCCGCGGCAATGGCGGTCATGGCGCTCCAGCGATTCTCGCACCAGGCGGGGGCCAGCAGGGTCGGGCGGCGCGCCGACGCCGAGACCCTGTGATAGACCACCTCGGGAGGCGTGTACTGGATCATGGCGACCGCCGCCGCCACATACTGCTCCATCGTCAACACATCCAGCCGTCCCGCCTGCCACGCCTTGCCAAGGGTGCTCCCCTCCACCACATGCAGTGGGTGAAGCTTGATCCCCTCGACGCCGGTCTCCACGACACGGTGCAGGGTTTCCAGGCTGTCCATCGGCGCCTCGCCGGGCAGGCCGACGATGAGGTGTGCACACACCTTGATGCCCCGCAGATGGGCTCTGGTTACAGCGTCAACATAGGCGGCATAGCCGTGGCCCCGATTGATGCGTTGCAACGTCTTGTCGTTGGCGCTCTGCAGCCCGAGCTCCAGCCACACCTCGTAGCCGCGGGCCTGATAACCTGCCAGCAGATCCAGCACCGCATCGGGTACACAATCAGGGCGAGTTCCGACGCAGAGCCCCACCATGTCGCTCACCGACAAGGCTTCTTCATACATGCGCTGAAGGTACTCCACTTCGGCATAGGTGCTGGTATAGGCCTGAAAGTAGGCCAGATAGCGCCTGGCCCGGGTCACCTCGTCCCGGCGTGCCAGCAGTTGCTGCACCACGGAGAGTTGCTGGGCCGACTCGTCGGCAAAGGAGGAGACATTGCAGAAAGTGCAGCCACCCCGGCCCAGGGTGCCGTCCCGGTTGGGGCAGGTAAAGGCCCCATGGATGGAGAGCTTGTGGATCTTCTGGCCGTGGCGCAGCTTGAGATCCTGGCCAAATGTATTGATGAGTTCGTGTAACTGCATGACACCTCCGAAATGAGGTGTCATTCTAGCGACGCAGCCCGGCGGGCAGGCTGCGCTGGATCAATCCCGCTCTCTACCCAAAAATCATATAAATATTCACGTTAGATGCGATAAATACCCAACAGTCAGCATTCACGGTCACTTTTGACAACCTGTCACTCCTGCCACCTGGAGAAAAGTGTCATAACCTCTCGCCCATAACCGGCTGTAACTACTGAAAAAATCCTGTTTAGTCTGCTTATGGACAAATGCAAGACGCAGGATCCTGAAATGTGATCCCCGCCAAGCACACCAGAGATGACTTTGTAAAATTACTACAGTTTCCCGCCACCATGCAGTCAACCACTAAATCGTCCATAAACAGAATATAAATCCAACAAATAAATAAAAGTCAGTCATAAATACACAAAAATGCTGATTGAGTCTCAAAAACCCACATTTTGTTATGGTGATGTAACATTGCAAACAAGCGGGATGTCCAATTGACCTTGCCCGAAAATCCCATTAGTTTGGAGATTCGCCACCTCAGGCGGACGGAACCACAAGAGCCAATCGCAATTTATGCAGTCTGTTGATGACAGTGCGATGGAAGGCCGAGCAAGGGAGAAATGCAATGTCACTATATGATCCAAAGCTGGAGAGGGATAACTGTGGCTTCGGCCTGTTGGCCCACATGGAAGGGGAAGCCAGCCACAAGCTTGTCCGTCTCGCGATGTCAGCCTTGGCTCGCATGCAGCACCGCGGCGGTATCTCCGCTGATGGTAAGACCGGCGACGGCTGCGGCCTGTTGCTGCAAAAACCCGACAGCTTCTTTAGAGCGGTCGCCGAAGAGAAGGGATGGCACCTGGGCCGCAACTACGCGGTCGGTATGCTGTTTCTCAACCCGGACCCCGTATTGGCCCAGGCAACTCGCGACATCATCGACGAGGAGCTGGAAAGAGAGACCCTGAGTCTGGTCGGCTGGCGCAAGGTGCCCATCGATACCAATGTACTCGGTTCCATCGCCAAGGCGTCCCTGCCCAGTATTGAACAGGTCTTTGTCAACGCGCCCCCGGGCTGGGTCGACAAGGATCTCGAGCGCCGCCTCTATATCGTGCGCCGCCGCATCGAGAAACGCATCAGCGACGACTACTTCTATGTGGTCAGCCTTTCCAACCTGGTCACCGTCTACAAGGGACTGTGCATGCCGGTGGATTTGCCGCGCTTCTATCTGGATCTGGCCGACATCCGCATGCAGGCCGCCATTTGCGTGTTCCACCAGCGTTTCTCCACCAACACCAGCCCGCGCTGGCCGCTAGCGCAGCCGTTCCGCTACCTCGCCCACAACGGCGAGATCAACACCATTGCCGGCAACCGCCAGTGGGCCAAGGCGCGCAGCTACAAGTTCGCCACCCCGCTGATCCCGGATCTGCAAGAGGCCGCCCCCTTCGTCAACACCACGGGGTCGGACTCCTCCAGCCTCGACAACATGCTGGATCTCTTCCTGGCCGGCGGCATGGACCTGTTCCGTGCCATGCGCCTGCTGATCCCGCCTGCGTGGCAGAAGCACCCGAACATGGATGACGACCTGCGCGCCTTCTACGACTTCAACTCCATGCACATGGAGCCCTGGGACGGCCCGGCCGGCATCGTCATGACCGACGGTCGCTACGCCACCTGCGCACTCGACAGAAACGGTCTGCGTCCGGCACGTTACGTCATCACCAAGGACAAGTTCATCACGCTGGCCTCCGAAGTGGGCACCTGGGACTACACCCCGGACGAAGTGCTGGAGAAGGGCCGTGTCGGCCCGGGGGAGCTGTTCGTGGTCGATACCAGCAACGGCAAGATCTGGACCAGCTTCGAAATTGACGACGATCTCAAGAGCCGTCACACCTACAAGCAGTGGATGGACAAGCACTGCAAGCGCCTGGTGCCCTTCGAGCAGATGGACGATGCCAGCACGGGATCGCGGGAATTCCCGGATGACCGGCTCAAGACTTACCAGAAGCTGTTCGGCTACTCCTTTGAAGAGCTGGATCAGGTGATCCGCGTGCTCGGCGAGAACGGCCAGGAGGCGGTGGGCTCCATGGGGGATGACACCCCGATGGCGGTGCTCTCCTCCAGCCAGCGAACCCTGTACGACTACTTCCGCCAGATGTTCGCCCAGGTGACCAACCCGCCCATCGATCCCCTGCGGGAAAATCACGTCATGTCCCTGGCCACCTGTATCGGCCGCGAACAGAACGTGTTCAACGAGACCTTCGGCCACGCCCACCGGGTGCTGTTCCAGTCGCCGATCCTGCTCTACTCCGACTTCCATCAGTTGCTGGCCCTGGAGGGGGAACACTACCGCCATGCGGTGCTGAGCCTCAACTACCTGCCCGAAGAGGGGCTGCAAGCCGCCCTCGAGCGCCTCTGCCACGAGGCAGCTGAAGCGGCCCGCAGCGGCGCGGTGCTGCTGGTATTGTCAGACCGGGACATCAGCCCGGACACCCTGCCCATCCCGGCCGCCATGGCGGTGGGGGCGGTGCAGCGTACCCTGGTGGACAACAACCTGCGCTGCGACGCCAATATCCTGGTGGAGACCGCGAGCGTGCGCGACCCGCACCACTTCGCCGTGCTGCTGGGCTTTGGCGCCACCGCCATCTACCCCTATCTCGCCTACGAGACCCTCGCCAAGCAGGTAGAAGAAGGCGTGCTCAAGATGAGCCTGCGCCAGGCCATGCTCAACTACCGCAACGGCATCAACAAGGGCCTCTACAAGGTGATGTCCAAGATGGGCATCAGCACGGTGGCAAGCTACCGCTGCTCCCAGCTGTTTGAGGCGGTGGGCCTCTCCAAGGCTGTTGTCGAACTCTGCTTCCGCGGCGTATCGAGCCGCATCCAGGGTGCCGACTTTGCCGACATCCAGCAGGATCAGATCAATCTGTCCCGTCTGGCCTGGCTCGGCCGCAAGCCGCTGACCCAGGGCGGCCTCTTGAAATTCGTCCACGGTGGCGAGTACCACACCTACAACCCGGACGTGGTGCAGACCCTGCAAGTGGCGGTGCGCTCCGGCAACTACGCCGATTACAAGGAGTATGCCCGTCTGGTGAACGAGCGGCCGGTCGCCACCTTGCGGGATCTGCTGTCGCTCAAACAGGGCACCACCCCGGTTGCGCTGGATCAGGTGGAGCCAGCCGCCAGGCTGTTCCCCCGCTTCGACTCCGCGGCCATGTCCATCGGCGCCCTCGGCCCTGAAGCCCACGAGGCCCTGGCCATCGCCATGAACCGCCTCGGCGGTCAGAGCAACTCCGGCGAAGGCGGTGAAGATCCCAAGCGTTTTGGTACCGAGAAGAACTCTCGCATCAAGCAGGTGGCTTCCGGTCGCTTTGGCGTCACCCCTCACTACCTGATGAACGCGGACGTGGTGCAGATCAAGGTCGCCCAGGGTGCCAAGCCCGGTGAAGGGGGCCAGCTGCCCGGTGATAAGGTCACCGCGCAAATCGCCCAGCTGCGCTACTCCGTGCCCGGCGTGACCCTGATCTCCCCGCCGCCCCACCACGACATCTACTCCATCGAGGATCTGGCCCAGCTCATCTTCGACATCAAGCAGATCAACCCGAACTGCCTGGTGTCGGTGAAACTGGTGTCCGAACCTGGCGTCGGCACCATCGCCTGTGGCGTGGCCAAGGCCTATGCTGACTTCATTACCGTCTCCGGCTACGACGGCGGCACTGGCGCCAGCCCGCTCACCTCGGTCAAATACGCCGGCTCCCCCTGGGAGCTGGGCCTGGCCGAAACCCAGCAAGCCCTGGTGGCCAACGGCCTGCGCCACAAGGTGCGTCTGCAGGTGGATGGCGGCCTCAAGACGGGTCTGGACATCATCAAGGCGGCCATCCTCGGCGCCGAGAGCTTTGGCTTCGGTACCGGCCCCATGGTGGCGCTCGGTTGCAAATACCTGCGTATCTGCCACCTGAACAACTGCGCCACCGGCGTCGCCACCCAGGATGAGAAGCTGCGCCGCGAACACTTCACCGGCCTGCCGGAGATGGTGATGAACTACTTCAAGTTCATCGCCGAGGAGACGCGCGAGCTGATGGCCGAGCTTGGCGTCACCCAGCTCACCGACCTCATCGGTCGTACCGACCTGCTGGAAGCCCTGCCCGGCCTCACCGCCCGTCAGGCCAAGCTGGACTTGTCCGGCATCCTGGCGGCCCCGGTTGCACCGGCAGGCTCCAGTCTGTTCAGCCAGCAGCACAACCCCACCTTCGACAAGGGGCCCTTGAACCTCAAGATGGTGGAAGACCTGCTGGATGCGGTGGAAAACATGAGTGGCGGCGAGTTCCGCTACGACATCCGCAACACCGACCGCTCCGTGGGTGCGCGTCTGTCCGGCGAAATCGTCAAGCGCCACGGCAACCAGGGCATGGCGGCCGATCCGGTCAAGGTGCACTTCAACGGCACCGCCGGCCAGAGCTTCGGCGTCTGGAACGCCGGTGGCCTTGAGATGATCCTCACCGGGGATGCCAACGACTACGTGGGCAAGGGGATGACCGGCGGCAAGCTGGTGATCAAACCCCACGTCGGCGTGGCGTTCAAATCCCACGAGGCGGCCATCATCGGCAACACCTGCCTCTATGGCGCCACCGGCGGCAAGCTCTATGCCGCAGGGACCGCAGGCGAGCGGTTCGCGGTGCGCAACTCAGGGGCCTTGGCGGTGGTCGAGGGGATTGGCGACAACGGCTGTGAATACATGACAGGCGGCATCGTCACCGTGCTCGGCAAGACCGGTGTCAACTTCGCGGCGGGCATGACAGGCGGTTTTGCCTACGTGCTCGACGAGTGCGGCAACTTTGCCAAGCGCACCAACCCCGAGCTGGTCGAACTGCTGGAGGTGGCGGATCTGGCCATCCACCAGGAGCACCTGCGCGGTATCATCACGGCGCACCTCAACGAGACAGGCAGCTCGCGTGCCGAGGAGATCCTGGCCAACTTCGACTCCTATGTGCCCAAGTTCAGGCTGATCAAACCCAAGTCCAGCGACGTCAAATCGCTGCTTGGCCACACCAGCCGTTCCAGTGCAGAACTCAGAATCCAGGCGCAATAAGGAGGGAACCCTATGAGCCAGAACGTATTCCAGTTTATCGATGTCCAGCGGGTCGACCCGCCCAAGAAGCCGCTCAAGATCCGCAAGATCCAGTTCGTGGAGATCTACGAGCCCTTCAACCAGGCCCAGGTCGGCATGCAGGCAGATCGCTGCCTCGACTGCGGCAACCCCTATTGCGAGTGGAAGTGCCCGGTACACAACTACATCCCCAACTGGCTGAAGCTGGCCAACGAGGGACGCATTCTGGAGGCGGTGGAGCTCTCCCACCAGACCAACAGCCTGCCGGAGGTATGTGGCCGCGTTTGCCCGCAAGACAGACTGTGTGAGGGTGCCTGCACCCTCAACGACAGATTCGGCGCCGTGACCATCGGCAACATCGAAAAATACATCACCGACAAGGCGTTCGAGATGGGCTGGCGCCCGGATCTCTCCAAGGTGGTCAAGACAGGCAAGCGGGTCGCCGTCATTGGCGCGGGCCCAGCTGGCCTTGCCTGTGCCGACGTGCTGGCACGCAATGGCGTCACCCCTGTGGTGTTCGACAAGTACCCGGAGATCGGCGGCCTGCTCACCTTCGGTATCCCCTCCTTCAAGCTGGAGAAAGAGGTGATGCAGCGCCGCCGCGAGATCTTCGAGGGGATGGGGGTGGAGTTTCGCCTCGAGACCGAAGTGGGCCGTGACGTCACCTTCGCCGACCTGCTCGGCGAGTTCGATGCGGTCTTCCTCGGGGTCGGCACCTACAAGTACATGAAGGGCGGCTTTGCCAACGAAGAGGCGCCGGGGGTCTATGACGCCCTGCCCTACCTCATCTCCAACGCCAATCGCTTGCTGGGCTTTGAGAAGGCGCAAGCCGATTACATCGACTTCGCCGGCAAGCAGGTAGTGGTGCTGGGGGGCGGCGACACCGCCATGGACTGCGTGCGCACCGCCATCCGCCAGGGGGCCGATCGGGTGATCTGCGCCTACCGCCGGGATGCCGAGAACATGCCGGGCTCCAAGCGGGAGGTGAAAAACGCCCAGGAGGAAGGGGTGGAATTCATGTTCAACCTGCAACCTGTCGGGGTCGAACTGGACGCTCACGGCCGCACCTGCGGCATCAAGGTGGTGAGCACAGAGCTCGGCGCCCCCGATGCCAATGGCCGCCGCAATCCGGTAGTCATTGAAGGCTCCGAGCAGGTGCTGCCCGCCGATGCGGTGGTGATGGCGTTCGGCTTCCAGCCCAACCCCCAACCCTGGATGGCAGAGCACGGCGTCGAGCTCGACGGCCGGGATCGCATCAAGGCGCCCGAGAAGGCCGAGTACGCCTTCCAGACCAGCAACCCCAAGGTGTTCGCCGGTGGTGACGCGGTGCGCGGCTCGGATCTGGTGGTGACCGCCATCTATGAGGGTCGCAAGGCGGCCGAAGGGATCATGGACTACCTGGCCGTGTGATCTGCCGCCATAACCAAGCAGCCATGCAAACAGCCCCGCTCGTGCGGGGCTGTTTTTTTATCTCGCTCTCAATCCGCCAGAACCGGCTAGATGCTCCAGCTCTCCGGCAGCCGTTCGGTGAGGGTGGAGATGTATTCGAAGGTACGCGCCCGCTTGGGGGTGGTGAACATCTGGCGCGCACTGCCCGCCTCCACCACCTCCCCGGCCTCCAGGAAGATCACCTGCTGCGCAATCTGGGCCGCCAGGCGCAAGTCATGGGTGGCGATCAGCATGGTAGTCCCCTCACTGGCCAGCTGGCGCAGCACGGCCACCACCTCCTGGGCAAGCTCGGGATCCAGCGCCGAGGTGGGCTCGTCACAGAGCAGCACCTTGGGGGATGGCGCCAGCGCCCGGGCAATGGCGACCCGCTGCTGCTGACCGCCGGAGAGGGTGGCAGGCACCGCCTCGGCCTTGTGCCTGAGCCCCACCTTGTCGAGCAGTTGCAGGGCGCGCGCCACTGCCCTCTCCCTGGGCCACTTCAACACGGTCACCAACCCTTCCATCACGTTCTCCAGCACCGTCATGTGCGGGAACAGCTGGAAATTCTGGAACACCATGCCGGTCTGCTGGCGCAGGGCCAGCACGCTTTGCCGTGACAGATGCCGGGTAAAGTCGAGCTCGCTGTCCCCCAGCACCAGCTGGCCTGCATCGGGTCGCTCCAGCAGGTTCACGCAGCGCAGCAGGGTACTCTTGCCGCTGCCGGAGGGACCGATCAGGGCGGTGACGCTGCCCGCGGCCATCGCCAGCCCCACCCCTTTCAACACGCGCTGCCCCGCAAACTGTTTCTCGATGCCACTCAAGCGGATCATAGGGCGACCTCCCGGGTCTCTTTGTGAGCCAGTCGCTGCTCCAGCCTGTCTTGCAGGGTGGAGAGCACCGAGCTGAACATCAGGTAGATGAGGGCCGTCTCGATATAGAGAATGAGCGGCTCATAGGTGACGGAGGCGAGGCGCTGGGCCGCCTGAAACAGCTCGGGCACGGTCACCGCCGCCGCCAGCGACGTGTCTTTGACCAGGGAGATGAAGGTGTTGGAGAGCGGTGGCACCGCGATGCGCGCCGCCTGCGGCAGGATCACCCGCCACATGACCTGGGGCCAGTTCATGCCGATGGAGTAGGCTGCCTCCCACTGCCCCTTGGGGATGGCCGCCAGGGTGGCACGAATGATCTCCGAGCTGTAGGCACCGATGTTGAGGGTGAAACCGATGACGGCGGCGGTGAAGGCGTCCAGCACGATGCCGGCGCTCGGCAGACCGTAAAAGATCAGAAACAGCTGCACCAGCAGGGGCGTGCCCCGAATAAGCCAGACATAGAAGCGGACCAGTATCACCAGCGGAGCCGGACCATATAATCTGGCCAGCGCCACCGACAAGCCGAGCACGATTCCCAACACGAAGGTAATCAGAGTGAGTGGCACGGTAAAAATAAGCCCCGCACTGAGCAGGGGCCAAAAAGAGTCGATCATTAACTGCAACCAGGCCGGCACGTTAATATCCTCAGTTGTTATTATGTTGCCACGATATTATTGCGAGACGTCGGTGCCGAAATATTTCTGCGATATTTTCTGATATGCGCCATCCTGCTTGGCATTGCGCAGCGCCTGATTGATGGCAGCCAGCAACTCGGGTTGCCCCTTGGCGAGCAGGGCGGCTGATTGATCCCCCTTGGCCTCGCTGGCCGCCACCTTCAATTTGGCGTCCGGCTTCTGTTTCTTGAAGTCGAGGAAGGAGAGGCTGTCGTTGATGGTGGCATCCACCCGCCCGGTCAGCACCAGTTCGAGTGACTGGTTGAATCCCTCGGTGGCCACCACCTCGGCGCCCGATGATTTCGCCAGCTGGGCGAAGTTGCTGGTCAGGGACTGGGAGGATTGCTTGCCCTTCAGATCGGCAAAACTCTTGATGCTTTGGTTGTCGCTGTGCACCACGATCACCGCCTTGGAGGTGATGTAGGGGTCTGAAAAATCATATTTTTTCAGCCGCTCAGGGGTGATGGCCACTTCGTTGAGCACCAGGTCGTAGCGCTTGGCGTCCACCCCGGCGATGAGCCCGTCCCACTTGCCCTCGACGAACTGCGGCTTCACGCCCAGACCGCTTGCTATCAGCTCGCCGATCTCCACGTCAAAGCCCACCAGCTTGCCGCTCTTGTCGTGGTAGGTGAAGGGAGGATAGGTCCCTTCGGTGCCGATCTTGATCACTCCGGCCCGCTGGATCTCGGCCAGGCTTGACTGTGCCTGTACCGATGTCATCAGTGCCAGCGGAAGTGCCGCCATTAAAAACAGGGAGTGCCGTTTTTTCATTATTCACCTCGTTATATTTATGAACATCCAGAGCGCTTGCCAACCACCACAAAATAAAACCAGCCAGTTATCATGTTTAATTTAAATTAATTATCGGCAGAGATAACCTTCATAGTGCTTGCTGGCGGTATGGATGAAACATAACGTGGCTCATGGCATGACCCAACCATGAAATACGGGGATATTTAGCGAAATAATGGATAACGAATAAATAATGGCCGGACTGGCCGAGGAATTGCCCCGCTGGCGGCGCTCCGTCAGCGGAAACCATATCAGGCGGGTTGTGGCTCCCGCGGGATGGCAGTGGCCCAGTTACGACACAACGTATCAATCGGGCCAAAATTCGGTCTGATGGCACATGGCATTGCCACGCACCACGTGGAAGGTAAAGGCTCGATGGCGCGCGCCTTGACGTCACCGTCGGTGATCACCCCTTCGGTCACCACCTCCCGCCCTGCTCCGGCAGGCGGACGATGTCGATATTCCAGGGCCCGGCCGCCGGGTAGCGCCGATGGACCTCGACGAAGTTGACCCGCCCCTCGCGTCGCCCCCCCGACGTTGGCCAGTCACAGAGAAAGTCATCGCTCAGCCACCTGGGGGTCTTGACGAAATCGTTGCTTTGCATGGCCTGCCAGTAGGCCTCCACAACTGCTTTTGGTTCCATGGTCTTGTTTTCCATGCCTTTCCCCTACAACCGCACCACCAGCCACTCCCCCTTGCCCACCGGCACCAGGGAAGTCAGGAAATCGGGGTCACGCCGCACCTGTGCCATCCACTCCCTCATCTCGTCTTCATGGGAGATGGCATTGTCCACCACCAGCAGGCCACGAGGGGCAAGCAGGCGCTGGATCTCGGGCCACCAGGCCTGGTAGTGGCGGCGATCGGAGTCCAGAAAAATGAGCTGATAGCCCGCCGTCGGCAGGCAGGGCAACAGGCTGCCGGCCTCCCCCGCCAACTGCTCAATCCAGGGAGTGAGCCCGGCCCGCTCAAAGTTGGTCGCCGCCATGGTCCGTTTGCCCTCGTCCAGCTCGATGGTGGTGACCCGGCCCCCCAGCCGTTTCACTGCCTCGGCCAGCCAGAGGGTGGAGTAACCGTTGGAGGTGCCGATCTCCAGCACAGCCTGCGCCCCCCTCGTCTGCACCAGCATCGCCAGCAGTTCGCCGGTGTCGCGGGTAATGTTGAGCATCTTGCTGCCACGGGAGTGTTGCGCGCCGTCATTCTGCTCGCCAAAGCGCTCCAGCTCCCGTTTCAGTTGTTCCAGTGCCATGTCTCCTCCTTGACGGTGTAAACGAGTCGGCCCGGTGCATGGCATGGCTGGACCGCCCCTCATGTTCATCATTTTGCTATCGACCCACTCGGTGGCCCATCCCCTGCGTCATCCGGATAAAGACGATACCCTGGATGACCATGTGATCACGCTGGTGCACTGCTGCTGGCGGGAAAGCCAATCTTCACGCGGTCTGGCGGTGGCCCCCCGCGCCGTCGGGCTGCTGGATACCAAGGGCAAGCCGCAGATCGCCTAGGGGGCCACCCGGGTAAAGTCGACGGCGGGGCAGCTGGGCGCCACGCCCTTGGTCAGCGTCAAGGGCTGGGCACGATAGCTGAGCCGGTAGCGGCCCGGTTGGGACAGATCGTAGGCCTGCGCCAGGTCCGCATCGGCCTGGCTCTGCTCCCCCGCCCCCAGGTGCAGGAAGTCGCCGTCCCCGGGGGTACCTCGCTTGGCAAGCGGCCCTCGATAGTCCAGCGGCTGCCCATCGCGGGTCAGGTCGATGGCATCGGCAAACCACCCCTCGAAGGGGGTGAACCAGGTCAATACCTCGAGGGGCGTCTCCCCCCGGTTGGTCAGGGTCATCACCAGGGGCAGGGGTTCGTTCACCCCGCTCTCAGCGCTGACCGACAGCTCGCACTGCAAGGGCGCCAGTGCCAGGGTGGTGAGCAAGAGTGTCATCATGGTGCCTCCGTCAAAAAAGGGGCCATCCGGCCCCTGTTTGCAACTCAATTTTCGCTCGGGGTATTCTCGGCGAAATATTCGTGGTTGTCGGCGTTGTTCAGGGCCTTCTGGGGATCCGTGCTCGCCAGATTGCGCGCATTGGCCTGACCGTATCCCAGATCGTCGGTGCCCGCCACCACGTTGAAGTGGCTCAGCTCGTGGACAATGGTGCCGGCGCGGGAATCGGTCCCGGTGACCGGCGCAGTCCAGAAGCTCTTGCACAGATAGACCTTGTAGGGCTGGTCCGGATAGACATAGGCAAAGTAACTCTGCTTGCAACCGCAGTCGAAGGTGAGCGGCTTGTTGTCGATGGCATCCTTGATCTTGCTGAAGTTGGTCTCGGCCTGGTTCCAGCGGGTGGCGTCATAGGCGCCAAACCAGCTGCGGTAGCGCTGCCCATTCGGCTTGTCCACCGCGAGGTAGCTGCTGGAGTTGTTGGCGATGCCACTCGCGGCATCGAGCGCCGCCAGGATGTCGCTCTTCTGGGTGTTGGTGCAACGGCCGCTGAAGCTGACCGAGGCGCTCACCGCCTGGGGCTCGGCCACCGCCGCCTTGGCCAGCACCCGCTCGTCGCTCACCCCGTCCACCCAGAGGGTCACGGCATTGGACTCGCTCGCCTGGGCCTGTTTGGCCTTGGCCGCTTTCCCCTCCTGTGCCACGGTCGGCAGCAGATAACGGATGCTGTACTGGCCCTGGGCACTCATGTCGTAGAGACCGGAGACCTCCGCCTGCACTGTCAGGCTCTGGCCCGCCTTGAGCAGTTGGTAGTCCTTGTCACTCGGGGCGGCCCGCTTGATCAGGGCCCCTTCGTAATCCACCGGCTGGCCGTCACGCTCCACCTGGAACAGGGGAGCATCCTCGCTGCCCGGCAGTTGCCATTTGAGCAGACGAACCGGCTTCTCCCCGGTGTTGGTCAGGGTCAGGTTGACGCGCACATCGTCTGTGCTGCCCTCCACCAGGGTGAGCCGGGCATCGAGTCCGGCGGCGCAGAGCGGGGACGCCAGCACGCCGGCCAGCAACAGGGCAATTGGAGTCGCTTTCATCATGTTTCCTCATTCATTGAGTGTCGCCTTGTCAGGCGGCCTGCTTCCTTTAAGGCCCTCTTTGGGGCCCATCCACCCTAGAGCAGAAGCACCACCCCACCATCCCTCCATATGGGGGACGCCCCCCATCAGAGGGGGAGCCTCTTGGCTGCGACAAAGATTGCCCGCCCGGCCCTGGGCGTGCAGGCAACCCCGTGTGGCGTATTTGCCATAAAAAAACCCGGCGCAGGGCCGGGTGACGGGATGAGAAGGTGGGGTCAGGAGGCCAGCAGCGCCAGGGCCGGCTGCGCGTTGCCCGGCATCAGCCGATAGGCCTTGTGGTGCTTGACCAGGGTGGTTTTCTTGTTGCCCTGGCTCAGCAGCAGGCCCCGGGCAAATGCCGCCTCGGCCAGTACCTGCTCGTCCCCGCGCACATAGAGGGTGAGGGGCTTGACCAGCTCACCTCCCTCGATATGGCCCTGATACTCGCTGGCCGAGATGATCAGACTAGATTGCCCCTGGCTCAGCAGCCGCTGCCGGGTGTGCAGTTCGCTGTCGGTGAACACCAGCCAGCCCGCCCCCTCCAGCGCCAAAAGCAGATCGGCCAGGCGCGCCCCCAGCTGTACCGGCTCATACATGGCACGCTCATACTGGCGCTGCACCCGCTCAAGCAGCCCCTTGAGATCGGCCCCCGCCCCCAGCGTCCGCCCCAGTTGCACCCAGGCCTTGAGATCCTCCATCACCAGCCGGGAGAAGCGTTTCTCCTTGAGAGAATCCGCCATCCAGGTACAGAGAAAGTGGCTCTCCTGGGCGGGGGTGCGTTTGCCCGTCTTCTGGGCAGCGGTGCGCTCCAGCTCCGCCAGGCTCTGGCGGGCCATCTCGAGCAGGGCCTGATTGTAAGCAGGAAGGGTCATCTCGGATCCTCTGAAACGGGGCGGCCAGGGGCCGCGTCATCGACAGCACAAAGGCGCCAGTGGCGCCTTTGGAGAGTAAACGCCCCTCCCCGACCGGGAGGGTGCGACGTTGCCTTATTTCGGCTGACGGGGCTTCTTGGCCGCCGCCAGACGCTTGAGGCGCTGACCTTGCAGTTTCGCCTCAGCCATGGCCTGGGCGGCGGCATTGTCTTCACGCTGCGGGCGCTTGCCGAAGCGGCGGCGCTCCTGCAACTGCTTGATGAGGTCGTCACGGCTGCTCACCTCGTAACCCGGCACCATGATGCGGCGGATCTTCTGGCCGATGAGGGCCTCGATCTCCAGCAGGGTGCGCTCCTCCTCGCGACTGACGAAGGAGATGGCCATGCCGCTCTTGCCAGCGCGACCGGTTCGGCCGATACGGTGCACGTAATCTTCCGCGAGGAACGGCAGATCATAGTTGACCACGTATTCCAGGCTCGGAATGTCCAGGCCGCGGGCGGCCACCTCGGTGGCCACCAGCACCCGCAGCTTGCCTTCGGTGAATTCACGCAAGGCACGGCGACGGCTCCCCTGGGCCTTGTCACCGTGCACCACGGCAGACTTGATGCCGTCGAGGTTGAGCTCCTCCACCAGTTCATCGCAGCTCTCGCGGGTGCTGGCAAACACCAGCACCTGCTGCCAGTTCTGCTTGCCGATAAGCTCGGAGAGCAGCTCGCGTTTGCGCTTCTGTTCCACCGGATAAACGGTGTGGCTCACGGTGTCGGCAGTAGAGTTCTGCTTGTCGACGGCCACCACCTGGGGTTTGTCCAGCATGAGGTTGGCCAGCTTTTTTACCGCCTCGGAGAAGGTGGCGGAGAAGAGCAGGTTCTGGCGGGTCTTGTTGACCGCCTGCAGGATCTGCTGCACATCGGCGCTAAAGCCCATGTCGAGGATGCGATCCGCCTCGTCCAGCACCAGAGTCTCGACCCCGGAGAGGCTCAGGTTGCAGGCGGTGAGGTGCTCGAGCAGACGGCCAGGGGTGGCCACTATGATGTGTGCGCCCGCTTTGAGCTTCTTGGCCTGCACATCCTGTTTGCCGCCACCCACGATGGTGAGGGTAGTAATATCAAGATACTTGGCGAAATCGTTGATATTGCTCGCCACCTGGGCCGCCAGCTCGCGGGTCGGGGTCAGGATCAGCACGCGGGCATTGGAAGGCTGCACCGGCGCCGGGTTGTCTACCAGGCGTTGCAGGATGGGCAACGCAAAGGCGGCTGTCTTGCCGGTACCGGTCTGGGCACTGGCCAGCACATCGCGGCCACGGCGAATGGCCGGGATGGCCTGGCTCTGCACAGGGGTCATCTCCTGATAACCGCAATCTGAGATGGCGCGCAAAATCTCGGGGGCAAAATCGAACGATTCAAATCTCATGTTGGGTTCCTGTGTTCCAGCGGAGCTGTAGTTGGCGTGGGTGGCCTGGGCCGGCGTGTGGCCTGGCATCGGCGAGGCGTGGAGCCAAGGACGGCTGGGTCTGACATCAGATCAGAAGATGAGCCGGAAAATGGCGGGCGCGAAGTGTAACAGATAGGCGACAGGAATGCCGCCTCAAATGGCCTGTATTTTTCCGGGGGCTGCGCTCTCCAGACGCGGCAGCAGGCGCAGCCCGGGCAGTGAGATCAGCGCACCCGCTTGCTCGGACGCTTGAGCAGCCGCATGCCGATGGCCGCCACCGCGATGACGAACAACCCGAAAGAGGTGACAAGCAGGCACTTGGTCAGCAGCTCCTGATGATGGGCAAAGACCGGGGTCGCCATCACCATCTTGCCGGCCATGCTCAGCACCAGGGACCAGAGGAAGGCGCTGGCAAAACTCGCCACGGCCACCCGCAGCAGGTGCAGGCGGGAGACTCCCATCAACATGGGGGTCAACACTCTCACGAAGGGGATGAAACGGGACACGAACATGGCCCAGAAGCCGTAACGATCCAGCAGTCGGGAGGCCCTGGGCAGGCTCCCTTCCGGGATCATTCGCTCCACATGGCCCATGAAACGGGTGCCATGCAGTGCCTGCCCCTGCCAGTAGGCGAGCACGCTCCCTATCCCGGCCGCGAGCGGCAGATAGAGCAAGGTCACCTCGGGCCCCAGCACCCCCATGCCCACCAGACCGCCCGCCAGCAGCACCAGGCTGTCACCGGGCAGGGGCAGAAAGACGAAGCTCGATTCAAGGAAGAGGATCACCACCAGACAGGTGACGAGCAGACCGATTGCCTGCATTTGTATAAGCTGATCAAAATCCTGATGCCATATGGCAAGCAGCATGTCCTGCATCTGGTGTGACTCCCATCAACGTAATGCGCATTCGTCATGATGACCCGAAGGCCCCGTCTGGTAATCCATCCCTGCTACCACCCCAATGTTCGTATGGGAGGCCTCTTATACACCCGGGGAACTGAACAATAAATTAACCTGATTACCCATGATTAGCAGTCAGTTACCACGAACTATACTGATCTTACGTACAGTTATCGAGGTGCGAGATCA
>NZ_JAPCIQ010000061.1:0-25756 GCF_027707405.1 Aeromonas sp. QDB68
TTCCCACTACTTTTTAGTGGGAACTACTTTGTCCACAACTGCCTCCATTCACCAGACGGTAGTGGCCGGACGCTTACTTTGATACCGAGTGTTCTGATATTGCTAATCACGTGAAAGTATTCGCCATCCATATACCCAATTGGTGGGTGGGCCATAATGAATTCAAGAAGAATGTCATGGGGGATGGAAGAAAAGCTGTTCGATCGATATCGCAAACTGGTCAAGACGTGACGATAGTCAACGGATAGTTCAGGTGAAAGAATCAGCTGATCTACGCGAACTGTCATTACCTTGTGATTATTAGCCATGGGCACAACCTCGAATATTAACAATGCAGCCATATTACTAACTGAGGGGCGTGCTGTGTTTTCTCTAATTTCGGTATTTCCGCAATTAGAGAAAAAAATTCCAAGCGCCAGGTATGGAAGGCGTATCAGCGCGTTAAATCAAATCGAGGTGCGGCCGGTGTAGATGGCCAGACGATTCAGCCGTCATTCCGCACCTAATTTCGAGAATACTTTATGTGACGAATGTCACGTGACCGAGAGGCCGATAAATAACTTCCTGACACCAATGGTGTCTTGCATTAGTGTTGCTCGGTTAAGTTGCCAAGGTATGGCCAGATCACAGATGTCTTAACCATCATCGGCATACCTACCGCAGGCTGGAGCCAAACGGTGAGAATCGCGGAACCTAGCAAACTTCGTCAAACGTGTAGCGAACGTCGCCGAAAAAAAATCCAGAATCAGGTGCGGAAAGTCGGATTCAGGACTTTGATCGAGACTTAAGTAAGAACCTCTATCTAATTTGGAATCGGATGTCGTCCGGCAGCTATTTCCCACTGTCCGTCAAAGCAGTTCCAATTCCGAAGAAAAGTGGAGGAGAAAGATTGCTCGGGGTACCCACGGTTAGCGATCGTATAGCGCAAACTGTGGTTACTATGACGCTGGAACCTATCCTGGAACCTGTCTTTCATGTGGACTCGTACGGGTATCGGCGCGGGAAATCCCCGCATGATGCGCTTGCGATCACGCGAAAGCGGTGCTGGGAAAGGGACTGGGTGCTGGAGTATGACATCCGTGGCTTGTTTGATCATATTGATCATGAGCTATTGCTCAAGGCCCTTGACCACCATTGCTCTGAATCCTGGGTGCTGCTGTATGTGAGGCGCTGGCTAACGGCACCGATGCAGACGAAAGATGGTAAGCAGGAACGACGGAACGTTGGCACACCACAAGGTGGCCCGTTATCGCCAGTTCTGGCAAACCTGTTTCTGCATTATGCATTGGATCGTTGGCTGACCGTTCGTCATCCGGATATCCCATTCTGCCGATATGCAGATGACGGAATACTGCGTTGTCGAAGTGAGCGTGAGGCTCAGTATCTGCATTCCCAGCTAGATATGCGTGAGGTGGACCCAATAGCTATTCACAGAGATGCCCAACAAACGAGTATACTGGCCTGTGTTTGTCCAGGCTGCTCGGATAAATCACCATCAGCTCCTTGCTAAGGCCAGGCTCACTCACGGGAATAGCCACCAGACTTCCATTTTGGACCTCCTCCCGTACAGAACTTTCAAGCACCAACGATGCGCCAAGTCCGACCTTAACCGCTTGCTTGACGGCTTCGGTGCTACCCAGCTGCATAGATACCGTCGGAAATGGCCCATGCTCACCGAAGTAGGTCGCCAAAAGCCGGCCAGTGCCGGTGCCGGGTTCGCCGCCGATCAGAGCCATGTTAGACAGCGTATCGCGGTCGATATCGGTTCGACGGGCTAACGGGTGACCAGGCGGAACGATTAGAACAACGGGCTCGTTACGCCACGCCTGAGCATGGAATCCGGGTAGATCATGCCACCACTCCATAATCGCCACGTCCAGCTCACCGTCCGATAAATGCCGTGCAATAGTCGGATTGGAATCTATTACCACATCCACCTCGGGCCCTACGCCCAGCTCCTTGTAACGACGGATGTAGGGCTGGAGCATATAAATCCCAATATTGGAGCTCGCCCCAACGCGAAGTCGAGCCTCCATAATGGAAGATCTCGCCTGCTCCTCCAGCCGGAGCAGACTTCGGGCAAAAGGCAACAAGGTTAAGGCAGCCCGGGTTGGCTCACAGCCAGAGCGCCCCCTGTGGACCAATAAAACGCCAAGTTGGTTTTCGAGTTTTTGAAGGTGCTGGGACAGTGTGGGTTGTGCGATGTCCAACTGGCGGGCTGCGGCCTGAAACCCGTTGTGGTCCAGCACCGCCACGAAACTCTTCAGCCAGACAAGATTCAGCATGGGCCGCTCTCGCGGCCACTGGGATCATTGATCGCATCACCCGGCCGCTCACCCCGAAGCACTTGCAGAATGTTCCGAGCAGCGCGTTGCTCGATAGCCAGACGCACCTGGCTGACTGCCGATCCGATGTGAGCAGTAAACAGCGTGTTGGGGTGGGCCCTGAGCCCCTGGGCGATCTCCCTCGGACGATCTTCTCTCGCCCAATCTTCCATCTCAAACACATCAGCGGCGTACCCCCCCAACTGACCGGATTGAAGCGCTTGCAGAACACTACCCTCATCCACCACAGATCCACGGCAGGGATTGATAAGGAATGCGCCCGGTTTCATTCCTGTTAGCGTTTCGCGATTAATGGTGTGGAGGGTTTGCTCATTGAGCGCCAGTGCCAGGATCACAATATCTGACTGGGCCAGCAGCATCTTGAGGGGAGTATGGGACAAACCCAGTGCCTGCTCATGCTGCACGGGTAAACGTTCCGGCTGGGAATAGATTAAATCCGCTCCCCATCCGTTCAGGCGCTGCGCCACCGCTTGGCCGATGGCCCCCATACCCACAATACCAATCCGTGAGCCTTCGATCCCCTGCCCATAGAAGCGTGGTGTCCAGCCAGTAAATTCACCGGATCGAACGAAGTGGTCCGCCGCCTTGACTTGTCGGGTGAGACTGATCGTCAGCCCGACCGTTAGCTCTGCAGTAGGCACGGTTAGCAAATCCGGTACAAATGTCAGCCAAACCCCATGACGCGTGCAGGCATCCACATCAAAGTTGTCATAGCCTTTCAGGGCTGCACCAATCACCTTCAAGCGCGGACACCCCTGTAGGAACTCCACTCCAACTCGGTCTGGCATGAACGCCATCATCGCATCAGCGTCTGCAACGCGCGCAGCCACTTCCTCCTGGGGCAACGTGGCGCCGGATTGGTTGGTGACCAGCTCGCAATCTTGGGCAAGTTCATCCAGAACACTGTCATGGATCTTATGGGTTATCACAACCTTGGGTTTCATCGACGGTCCTTATTTGAATTTCTTACGAAGGCGGCCACTGAGACTGTCCACGACGGTGACCATCAACAAGATGACAATGAGAATGGCGCTGACTTCCTGATACTGCATGATTCTCAGCGAGCCCATCAATTCGAAGCCAATACCACCGGCACCCACCATGCCCATTACGGTCGAGGCACGGAAATTGTATTCCCAGCGATAAATGGACACGTCCGCGAATTGAGGAAGTACTTGTGGCAGCACGGCGTGATAGAGCACCTGCAAGCGAGTAGCGCCGGCAGCATCGGCCGCTTCCACTGGCGCCTCATCTACATGCTCAATCGCTTCGGCAAAAAACTTTCCAACCATGCCAATGGAGTGAAGACCGAGCGCCAGTACGCCAGGCAACGCCCCAAAACCAACAGCAGCCACGAAGATGATGCCCATGATCAGTTCCGGGACTGAACGCAAACCGTTTAAAAGGGTTCGAGTTACTTGGAACACCACCGGATGTGGAGAGGTGTTGCGCGCAGCCAGGAATGCCAGTGGCACAGACAAGGTTACTGCAATGGCAGTACCGGCAATGCTCATCGCAAGCGTGTCGATTAACGGCGACACCCAGCTGGCCACATTGGTGAAGTCAGGTGGAAGAGATTCGCCAATGAGTGTGCCTATGGCTGGCACGCCATTGGCAAGTGTATTGAAATTGAGCAGCCCTACGTGCCAACTTGCGACAAAAATGATGAGCAGCACTAACAGCGACTGTCCGAGTTTTTTCCGCCAGCCTTTCGCGTGCTCATCCAGCACGGAGGCCGACGGGGCCGGCGACAGAGTCGCCGGTTCCGTCGTTGTATAGTTCATGGGGCACTCCTCACATTTTTGCGAAATCAAGATTGAGCAGGCCACCCATAGCGCGGATGACATCGTAATCTTCGTCGGTAATTGCCGCGAATCCCTCAGCCTTCAGGTTGTCGAGAATCTCCGGGTCATCGATCTGCAGAAAGGCTTTCTGAATGTTGCTCTTCAGCTCAGGGGCCAGGTTCGAACGCATGGCCCAGGGGTATTGAGGAAAGTCACCGCTGTAGCCCAGCACTTTGACCTTGCTCCGATCAATCAAACCGCGGTCCATCACATGCTCGAAGATAACTTCGGACAACCCTCCGGCGTCGGCATTGCCATTGGCGACGTTAACCGCAACAGCGTCATGGCTACCGACGAAATGAGCCTCATAGTCCTTTCCGGCTTCGAGCTCTGCCTTCTCAAGGAGTACGGTCTTGGGGATCAGGTGGCTGGAAGTGGATGCGCGGTCACCGTAGGCCATTTTCTTGCCTTTGATATCCGCGAAGGAGCCAACGCCAGAGTCCGCATTGGCAATAATGATGGAGCGATAAGTCGGCTTCCCGTCTACCACCATGGCGGCAAAGGGTTCAATGTCACTCTTACTCTTGGCCATCACATAGGACAACGGACCAAAGTAAGCCAGGTCAATTCGGCCAAAACGCATGGCTTCGATCATGGAGGAGTAATCGGTGGTAACAATCAGTTCTACTTCCTTACCAAGAGTGGTTTCCAGGTAATCCTTCAAAGGTTGGTTTCGCTTGATCAGTTCTGACGCGTTCTCATCCGGCAGCAAGGCAACTTTCAAAAGATCAGGGTCTGTATCTGCGGCATGGGCTGACCAATGGATGCCGAGCATCATTATCAGAGCCAGCAAAGAGTGAATCATTGTCTTCATTGTGCTATCTCCAGTACGTCTGTCGTTATCGGGGTGGTCTTAGGTTTATGGATGGCTGGTTTGCCTTCCGCAGCTACCACGCTGGGTGAACGGTGGTAAATCTCGTCCAGGTGTTTCGATTTCAGGTTTTCAGGAGCATCGTCAAAAACGATATGAGCGTTCGAAAGGCCGATGATCCGGTCTGCAAAACGCTGGGCGTATTCCAATTGGTGCAAGGAAATAACCGCGGTGATTCCATCTTCCTGACAAATATCGCGCAGTAGGCCGAGTACCTTTTCAGAAGTGGCCGGATCCAGGCTGGCAACGGGCTCATCGGCAAGAATCATGGATGGTTGCTGCACCAATGCTCTGGCGATTCCAACCCGCTGCTGCTGGCCGCCGGACAACTGATCTACTCGGGAAAGCGCTTTGTCAGCCAGACCTACGCGGTCGAGGCATTGCAGAGCCAACTCCAGGTCCTGCCGGGGCAGGGGAAGCAGGCTTCGCCAAGTACCGTGATACGCAAGTCTGCCTGTCAGCACATTCTGTAACGCGGTGTATCGTTCGATCAGCTGGTGATGCTGGAACACCATGGCGGTGCGGCTGCGGTGCTGTCGCAGGATTCTACGGTTGGTCAGTTCACCAAACTCGCCAGACACAACCTTCCCGGTTGTGGGCTTAACCAGGTGATTCAGTGAACGAAGCAGAGTGGATTTACCCGCGCCTGAAAGTCCCAGTAGCACGGTGAATTCGCCCTTGTGAAAGTGAACGTTGGTGGGTTTGAGCGCGAGGACGTTTCCCGGGTAGGTTACGCCCATACTCTCGACTCGAAGCATCACATTGGTTGATTGAGTTGGCGCCACAGGATCACCTTTTGCAATAAATAAGCTCGCCGTATTGCGAGTTACAATTGAACGGTAAAGCTGAGAGATGACACTGTCGTGTCACTGACGTGACAGGTTGATGAAGTGCTTTTGGTTCGCAAGGATTTTCCGAAGGGCTCTGTGAAATACATGGAGCTCAGCCAAAGTGGAACCCGACATTCCGCACCCGCTTCATGAATAAATCTGCCGGTATCGAGGGCCGAGAACGTCGATGATGGTCTCCTGAACGGTGTTGATGTCGGTCACTTGGGCTGGTTCGCCCCCCAGGCTGTACTCGTGGATCCCGCCAAAGCACAGGAAGATCCAGCGGGCGGTTGGCTTCTGCGTCGGTTTCTTCTTCATGTCCGGCACGCTGCGGCCTTGGGCAACCAGCCCTTTGCGGATACGGTGCTCCAGCGCGGCGTAAATCATCAGGCTGCAGGTCATCACCATCAACAGGGCTTCAATGCGCTCCGGCTTTTTCAGATAGAGCGATGAGGTCAGGAACTCGGGGCTTTTGAGGAAACGAAAGCCGCGCTCAACCGTTTGCTGTGCCTTGTAGGTGGCCAGCAGTTCGGCCATGGTCAGGGTGCCGCTCAGGTCGTTGGTGGCCAGGATGAACACGCCCGTCTGGGCGTTGGCCTCCTCCACCCGTTCCAGGCAGGTAGCGGCCTGACCCTCGATGCGGTACTGATAGCTGTCGGGTTGCTGGCCGCTTTTGGGTCTGCCGGCGCTGGCGTAAACGGGCTCCGTCAGCACGTGGCCTTGCACAATCTCCAGTAGTTTCAGCCCGTTGGCAAAGCGCGCCAGCTCCGCTTCGGCATCGGCCTGACAGGCAAAGCGCCGCGCGCACAGTTTGGTGAACGCCTTGAGCTCGCGGGTGCTGTCGCCCAGCAGGTGCTTGGCCAGCGTTTTCTGCTCGGCATGGTTGGCCTTTTCGCTGCGCACCAGCAGCCAGCGCTGCGGCACATCCGCGTAGTCGGCATCCAGCCAGCGCCCCTGGTAGCCATCGCCCAGCGCGGTCAGCGGCGCCTCACCAATGGCTGCCACAGCATTCCGTGCTTCCGTCAGGGTGCGCGGCACGCGGGTGATGAACAGCTGGCGCTGATGATGCAACAGGTGCAGGGTCTCGGCGCAGTACAGCGCTGCATCACCGACCAGATAGCGGCTCTCCTGCGCGGACTTGAGGCTGCGCAGGTGGCGATTAACCGTCTCGCGAAAGGCGCTGTTATCGTTGCTGTTGCCACTGAGCGCTTGCAGGTACACCGGCAAGCCGGCCTGATTCTCACAGATCAGCTCCAGGATCACCTGATTGAGCTCTGGCCGATGGTCACGGCTGTATCCCCGCACCAGTTGCAGCCGGCCGGTCTGTTCGCCATCGGCGCAGTCATAGGCGCCATCGACGTGAAAGCTGGTGATATCAAGATGCACCGCCGTGGGCTTGAGCCCCAGCTTGGCGACCACTTGCTCGGCCATCACCTGATAAAGCGTCGACACATCGGCCGCAAACAGCGCATCCAGACAGCGCCCGAGCACATCATCATTAAGGTCATCGGCGCAGAGCCCGGGGCCGATCAATCGCTCGACCGGCTTGTTGGCGAAGAACTGCGGGAACATGCAGAGGTCTTAGCGTACGATTTTTTCCGTTTCGTGAGCTGACCCCTACCTGAACAAGAACTGGCAGATCTTCGGCGAAGCTCTTTACGAAGTTTATGGGAGTGACGTCTCAGATAGCCCGATATCCCAGAATGATTATGAAGCGGAGATTGGTGTTGGGTTCATTTATGTTTTTTGATGCGCCTTAATAGAATGATGGTACCAATTCAGCCGAAGGCGAAACTGGAAATGAATACAACGGCAAAGCAGGCCGTCAGCCTGCTTTGCGTCTGCGTGAAGATAGGAATTAGTGCCCCTGCCCTCCAGCAGCGCCATGCACGCCCTCTATATAGTGAATGTAATTGACGTAGTCAGCGACAAAGGCACGCCCCTTATCGACGCTTTGATCAGCCATGGCCCTTGCACGCTGAGCCTCATGATAACGCTCACGAATACCGTTCTCGATCTTGCGGGTTATATTTGCCACGAGGCGATCAATTTGCCCGTTTTCCAACGCCGCATCCGCCGCCATTAAACCCGGATCAATCTGTCCGGAAGGCTTGATGCCGGTAAAGGGTGCGCCTTCGGAGGCACGATGAACCTCAACGAGCGTCGAGAACAGATGCTGATCGGCAATGTTTTTCGCAGTTTCGCTTTGCCCGCGGACTTGGCGCACATCGGCGAATACCCTTTTGATTTCGGCCTCATCCTTTGCCGGCACCCATTTGAGCAAGGGCTTAACATTGCCTGACTCCAGTGCCGCACGGGCTTCGGTAATCACGGGACCGTCCAGAGCATCACAATGAGCTTGGGCGCTACCGGCAAACATCAGGCTGAAGATTGCTGCGGCCACTGCGGGAACAGCGGTTTTGCGTAATTTGGTTTTCATACATGACCTCTTCATATTGCGTTGAGCTTCACGAGCACCGGGTTTGGTGGCGCTTGGCAATCAGAGTACGGAAGGGAGGCCAAAGAATCGTTCGCAAGTACGAAACCGAACCGATGCCATGGTTTAGAAATAAAAACCTACAATTCAGCTGTTTAGAGGTTTCAGTATCGGGTGAGAGCGTACTCGAACGCCGGGTAGCCAGGTTCAGGATCGTGGCTAGGGTCGGATATCGCCCTGCAGGGCTCGTCGGCGATATTCACTGGGGGTAAATCCTGTCTCTTTCTTGAAAGCAGTGTTGAATACGGACTTCGAGTTGAAGCCAGAGTCATACATAGTTTGCAGAATATTTGCCTGATTGGCTGCATCGGCCAGGCGCGATTTCGCCTCGTCGATGCGATAGCGACTGACGAACTCAAAGAAATTGCAGCCAAAGCCTTGGTTAATGGCCCGTGAAACCTCTCTTGAAGGGGCGCCCAATTTCCGTGAAAGTTGTTCCAGGGTCAGGTTGGGGTGCAAGTGGGGCTTTTCCTGGTGCATTAACTGTTGGAGCCTGACCTTTAAAGTTTGATCAAACTGCGGCGTGGGCTCTTCTTCCAGCAAGGCGGCCTGGTCTGCTGCCAATCCAGAGAAAACAACGGGTTGGCGAAGAGAGTTTATCATCAGAAAATTGATGAAAATGAAGCCCGTTACAGCGCCAGCGCCGGCCACCCACTCGGTTCCGGGCACGCTTCTAAACACATGCGCTGTAAGGCAGTACATCATGCTCACGGTCCAAGCCACTGCATAGCCGATCAGAAGCGTCCGTAACCACGCAAGTTGTTTGTTTTCAATACTCGAGAAAATCTGTCGAATACCAAGGCCGAAACGGTTAATCGCACGAATAGTCGCGTACAGGTAGCCCAGAAAGACCGCGTGAATAGCGACTGCAAGAAGGGGAGAGGTAAGTACGCCCGGGTGGTCCCGTTCAAGCAGAATCTGAACTTTGGTCTCGCTTGGCTGTAAATAATATTCAATCAGAAAAATTGCGCCGACCACCCAGAAGAGCAACGTGTGCACGAGATGCTTCCCGCTTAACTGGAAATTCTGATACATCAGCGATTGCGCATATAGATAGAGCGTGCCGGCTTGTAGAAGTCCGATGAGTGTTCCGAGGTAGGCGAAGTTTGGGTACTGGAGCGCAAGCCCGCTGCCATAGAGGAAGATCTCTCCCAGCCCGGCGGCGAAGAACACCAGAGTGGCAACCAGGAGTCGGTTAGATATGAGCCCACTGTTGGATGGAAGTAGGAGAAAAACGGCAAGAGCCAGCGATTGAATGATGCTCGTCAGCAGCACAATGTCGGTGAGTGTCAGATACATGCCAGATTCAGCTCCGCTTCAAAACCATCCTGCCGTCCTGTTGCCGGCGATCTGAGATGCAGGGTCATGCCGGCACCTTTAGCAATCGCATCGGCAATCGCGAGGCCCAGGCCAGAACCTGCAGCGTCCGTTTTGGCGCGTGCAAACCGGTTTCTTAAAAGAGCGAGCTGTTCCGGTGGCACTCTTGCACCGCCATTGCAGACCCTTAAAACCCCATTATCGTTCAGGTTGATCTTCACCGGCTCGCTACGGGAACCATGCTTAAGGGCATTCTCGATCAGGTTACGCACCAGGATGGCGAAGGCATCGGGATCAAGAAAGGAGTTCACTTCGCGCTCCGGCAGGGATAAAACAACTCGCCCGGGTGCCTGGGCCTCAAAATCCCGGGCAATCATCGCGAGGATGGGCACAAGATCCTGCTGGCTTTGTGAGAGTGCACCGCCACCTTCTGCTTTTGCCAACTCGAGCAGTTTTCCGGACAGCACCGAGAGACTGCGTAACGCTTCTTCAATTTCTGCAACATCATTCTTGAGATAATCATCGGGCATTCTGGTTTTCAGTCGCTGCACTTTGGCAAGCGCTGTTGCCAGGGGAGTTCGCAATTCATGGGCACTGTTGGCGGTAAAGCTGCGTTCTGATTCGAGAGCACGATGCAAACGCTCAAGCAGCCGGTTGATGGCACCGGCGATTGGTTCAAATTCACGGGGTAACTGCTCTTCTACAACAGGGGACAGATCTCCCGCGCCGCGGGATTCAATGTCTTGCTGAAAATCGACCACCTTACGAAGGGAAAGCCGGACAATCCACCAGACACCCAACAGGCTGACCGGAATCAGCACCAGTAAAGGCAACAGTAAGGCTAATCCCGCCTCCAGAGCGGATTCACGCCGGTGCGCCAAGGGTTCGGCCACTTCAAGATAGATGGTATTGCTGACTGCAGATACGCCATATAGCCGGTGGGTCAGAGTATCTGAAAACCCTTCCGCGGGGGTCCTGCTAAACACGCCAGGGTCGGCATCGTGGGACTGGAGCAGAATATTTCCAGCTTCGTCCCGTACCAGATAGGTCAGGTATTCGTCATGGTCTTTCAGGGCTGGGGCCTTTTGATTGCCCGCGCCGTTCTCACGGTTCAGGATGTCGGTGACCGCCAGTGGCAGTATGCGCTGGGCGGTTTCTTCCAGGGCACTGTCGAAGACCTCGTTCATTTCATGCTGTGCCACCAGTCCCGAAGCGGTCACGCCCAACAGCCAGAGTAGGGTGACACCGAGTGTCAGGCCGATACCGAGTGTTTTTTGCAGGCTGGTTCTAGTGGTCATGTGTTTCCAGGCGATAGCCCATTCCCCTGACGGTTACGATAGCGTCCCGCCCCAGCTTTTTACGCAGACGGCTGACATAAACTTCGATGGTGTTACTTTCGATTTCGGCCCCGAAAGCGTATAGACGATCCTCCAGTTGCGATCGCGATAACAGCATTCCGGGTCGCTGGATAAAGCCCTCAAACAATGCCCACTCCCGTGCCGTAAGTTCTACCGGCAGGCCGTTGCGACTGATGCGGTGATCGCCAAGATCAATCATCAGCTCGCCCACTTGTATGATCGGGCTTGGATTGCCGCGATATCGGCGAGCCGCCGCGGCCACGCGGGCCGACAACTCCGAAAGATCAAAGGGTTTGACCAGGTAGTCGTCAGCACCGGCATTCAATCCTTCAATCCGGTCAGACACCTGATCCCTGGCGGTCAGAATGATCACCGGTGTTGTTATTCCGGTAGCCCGGATCGTTCGCAAAAAGCCGAAGCCATGGCCGTCGGGCAGCATCAGGTCCAGCAGAATCAGGTCGTAGGCTGTGGTCCTGATACTCGCCTCAGCAAAGCGCAGAGTTTGCACCCAGTCCACGGCGTGGCCGTCGTCCGCAATCTGATCCCGGACCGCCTCGCCCAATCCCGCCGTATCCTCCACCAAAAGAACCCGCATTGTTCACCTCTGACCCAGCCCTGAAATCAAGATACTACAGCTCGAACCTGACAACAGCCTGAATGGTCAATAACGCTTCGATCTCTCTTCACCGACCTTCAGCTGGCTGTCAGGTTTGGGCGCTAGCCTTCGGGGGAATATTCCAGGTACCGATCGCAGGAGATGTGATGATGCGGATGATTTTTCCTTTCGTTGTGTTGGTTTTGGGCCTATGGGCCTGGAACCTCTTTGCAGGTCCTGGGGCCGGTTCTCCCTGGGCAGTCTATGACCAGAGCCTGCTGCTCAGTGGGCTGTTATCCATTGCTCTGATGTCACTGACCATGATGCTGGCACTGCGCCCAGCCTGGTTGGAGAGACCGCTGGGCGGGTTGGATCAGATCTATCGCACCCACAAATGGGCGGGCATTCTGGCAGTGGTATTCGCGGCAGCTCATTGGCTGATTGAAATGGGTGACGATGTTATAGAGTCGATTTTCGGAAAGGCCGGCAGGCTGCACGATCAGGATTATTCCGGGTTCATCGACACCATGCGCGATGCTGCGGAAGAGGTAGGGGAGTTCGCCGTCTATCTGCTGTTCGCCATGCTGTTGATCACTTTGTGGCGCAAGTTTCCCTACAAATACTGGCGTTATTTGCATCGCGGCATGCCGGTGCTTTATCTGTTGCTCGCTTTCCACGCGGCGTGGCTGACTCCGCTGCAATGGTGGCAGCAGCCAATCGGACTACTGATGGCCATTTTGCTCTTTGGCGGGAGCATCGCCAGCGGGCTATCTCTGACCGGCAGAGTTGGTCGTCGTCGCCAGGTTCGCGGCATGGTCACCGCGATCAAAACACCAGACCGGGACGTCACCGAAGTTACCTGCCACATGGGGCCGGCATGGCCCGGTCACCGTGCGGGGCAATTCGCCTTTGTGACCTTCGACCGGATTGAGGGTGCGCACCCGTTCACCATCGCCAGTGCGGATCGGGAAAATGGCACTGTTACCTTCCTCATCAAATCCCTCGGAGACTTTACCCGCAATCTGAGCCAGAAAATCAGCGTGGGGCAAACTGTAAATATAGAAGGCCCTTACGGCTGTTTTAACTTCGATCGCCGCAACCGCAAATCCCACCAGATCTGGATAGCCGGTGGCATCGGGATCACGCCGTTTCTGGCCTGGCTCGAAGCTCTAAGCAGCGCCACCGACGCCACCGTGCCTGAAGCCGATCTGCATTACTGCACGCGCAACGCCGGCCAGGATCCCATGGTGGATCGACTTCGGGCGCTTTGCGATGGCTTTCCCGGAATACACCTCGAGATTCATGACAGCAGCAAGGGGCAGAGGTTGTCTGCCGAGACGTTGTCTACCAACGGACGCTCGGCAGCAGGCGCAGAGGTCTGGTTCTGCGGCCCGGCAGGGCTGGGGGAAGCCATTAGAAACGGCTTGCGGGCAGCACCCTTCCGCCTGACTCGCTTCCATAAAGAAGCTTTTCAGTTCCGCTGAAATGGCCTCGTTTGTTCAGGTCGTTGTCAGGTTAGCGCCTTAGAGTGGATTTAACACAACCAGCAGGAGAGACACCATGAAGACCAAACCCATTATTCTGAGCCTGTCTTTGTTACTTCTGAGCGGCACCGCACTGGCCGATGACGACTGCGATGATCCGGTGGCGAGTTGGCAGCCCCGTGAAAATCTGCGTGAAAAGCTGGAAGCCGAAGGCTGGACAGTTCACCGAATAAAGGTTGACGACGGTTGTTATGAAGTCCGGGGCCTCGATGCCGATGGGATCAGGGCAGAAGCCTCTTTCGCGCCCGCTTCATTGACCATGATGAAATGGGAGCGTGAAGACAGTGACGATGAGGAGAGGGACCGCGGCAACAGGAAAAATGGACAGGACAATCCCAAAAGTCAGGCGCCACGCAACGGCATCGTCAAGGGGCGTCCCACGGTTACCGTTGAGTAACTGAGCGAATTTGCCCTGTTCCTTTAACGTTCATCAGGTTTTTGGAGACCATTTATGAAAACGTTTGTTCTCACTTGCAGCCTTTTCGCCGCCTTGGCTTTACCGGTATTCGCCCAGGCCCGTGACGTGACCTTCACTACGGAACTACAGAATTACGGCGGCGATGGAGCCTATCTGGCGCTGTATCTTACCGATGCCGCCGGAGAGTATCAGGGTACCCTTTGGGTTTCCGGGAAGAAATCTAAATACTACAAACACCTGGGAGGCTGGGCCCGGGGCAGTGGGCTTGATCCTGCAGAGTATGACGGCTTGACTGGCGCCAGTGTTACCAGTGGCCGCACGCTGAAAGTGACTGTGAACCTCGATGATTCGCTGATCGACAACGGCTATGAGGTTCGAGTCGACTCTGCTGTTGAAGATATGCGCGATATCAGAGCCGATGTGATAGCCCCCCTGACCACCGAAGGGTCCGGAAAGCCGGTTTCAGGACGTGGTTACGTGCGCGCTCTGACCTACGAGCTTCAATAATTCACCAGGAGCATCGGCTATTATGTTGCGCAAGTTCCACAGTTTACCGGGTTTGCTTGCAGGCGTGTTCCTGATCGTTCTCTCGGTCACGGGAGCTGTGTTGGCTTTGGCTCCGACGCTGGATAGAGTGTCAGCGGTCATTCCGGCTTCCGGTGAAGTCAGTATTGCCGAGCTGGCAGACCGGGTCGTTGCTCACTATCCCGGGACTGAGCAGATCGTGCGAGAGCCTTCTGGCAAGGTCATTGTCTATTACAGCCGTGACGGCCAGGCCGGTGCGGATCTGGTGAATCCGGTAACAGGTGAGGGCACGCCCTACGAACCTTCCGCATTCTTTGGCTGGATCAAGGATCTGCATCGTGCGTTTATGCTGGATGATGCCGGTAGAGCGCTGGCCGGCGTATTGGCTGTTTTGATGGTGCTTCTGTGTCTTTCGGGAATATTTTTGATAGCCCGGCGTACCGGGGGTTGGAAGAATATATTAAGACCGCTTTCCGGCTCTGGCGGGAAACGAATCCATGCCGAATTGGCCCGGTTTGCCGTGCTCGGCCTACTGTTATCCGCGCTGACCGGCAGCTATATGTCCGCACAGCGCTTTGGTTTGCTGGCTGAAGCGCCTGACACCGGGCCAAGGTTTCCGGCTGAGGTCTCGGGCGGGCAACCATCGCCTGTGGGCACCTTAAAAGCCCTAGGCAATTTCGATCTTGGCGAACTCCGGGAACTGGTGTTTCCCTATCCCGGTGATCCGCAGGATGTCTATTCACTGTCAACCGCCGGCGGCTCCGGATTCGTGGACCAGGCTACGGGCGAGTTGCTGCAGTTCCAGCCGCGCTCTGACAGCGGCGTATTGCAGGACTGGATTGTACGTTTGCACACCGGTGAAGGCCTATGGTGGCTTGGCCTGATTCTTGGCGCTGCGGCACTGACTGTGCCAGCTCTCTCGATAACAGGTGCAACCATCTGGTGGCAGCGTCGCCGGTCTTCAGGGCAGCTTCCTGACAACGCCGATGCCGCTCAGGCGGATACAATTATTCTGGTCGGCTCCGAAGGTAATGCCACCTGGGGATTTGCCCGGGAACTCCATAGCAGCCTGAATAAGGCCGGTTTCCGCGTGCATTGCAGCGAGATGAATGCCCTGGCTAAGCAGTATCCGCAGGCTTCCAGGCTGTTCGTGCTGACTTCGACATACGGCGATGGTGATGCACCCGCATCGGCCCGGCAGTTTATGGCCAGGCTCAAAGAATTCCGGGCTGAGAAGAACCTGCGATACACGGTACTGGGTTTTGGTGACCGGCAGTTTCCGAACTTCTGTCAGTTTGCCTTGTCGGTGGATGCTGCGCTCGCCGGTAAAGGCGTCAGCCGTTTGCACGCCATTGAACTGATTGATCGGTGTTCTGCCTCGCAATTCAGTGAGTGGGGAAACCGGGTTGGTGAGGTTATCGGTACTCCGCTTTTCTTGAACTACTGTGCATTGCAGCCAGCAACGGTCAAACTGGAACTGGTAGAAAGGGCGGATTACGGGATTGCGGTTCAGGCGCCCACCAGTATCTTCCGGTTCAAACCGGCGGAGCAGGGCGGATGGCTAACGGCTTCTCCAAGAAGATTTAAAGCGCTGCCACCGTTCGAGGCGGGAGACCTTTTGGGGGTTATTCCCCCACACGGTCAACCCCCGCGGTTCTACTCGCTCGCGTCCTCGGCAAATGACGAAATTGTTGAGATATGCGTCCGTAAGCAGGCCGGCGGTCTTTGCTCCGGTTATTTGCATGACCTCAAGCCGGGTGATTGTATCGATGGCTTCATCCGCCCCAATCCAGGCTTTCGGCCAGCTACCGGTAACCGACCAGTGATTCTTGTTGGTGCAGGTGCCGGGATTGGTCCGTTAACCGGTTTCATCAGAAACAATACCAGTTGCAACCCTATGTATCTGTACTGGGGCGGTCGCGATGCCAGGTCAGATTTTCTCTACCAACCTGAGCTTGGGCGCTATCTTGAGGATCATCGACTGAGCGGGCTGAACACAGCCTTCTCAAGAACAGACGAGCGCGCCTACGTGCAGGATAAGCTCAAACAGGATGAATTAGCCGTGCGACAGATGGTTAACACCGGTGCGCAGATACTGGTCTGTGGTGGCCAGGATATGGCGGCGGCTGTGCGGCAGGTTATAGAAGACATTCTCAAACCCTTGCACATCGATATTGAAACTCTGAGAGGCCAGGGACGTTATCTTGAAGATGTATATTGACAGATAAAGTGACAAGGTCGAACTGAGCCTATAATCCCAAAGCACCAAATCGCGTCCTGAACAGGAAGCTGAAAGATGCCATCCACAGAAAATGAAAGACTGCTCAGCGAGCACCAGCCTAATGCCGTTCGTGCACGGCTTGCTGGTCCCGTTAAGGCCTCGACGCTACCAGATGCTGTGCTTGGCGGCATCGATGGCTGCGTTACAACGTTTGCGGTTGTATCGGGTGCGTTCGGCGCAGGTTTCTCGCCACAGGTTGCGTTGGTACTCGGCTTTGCAAACCTGATTGCAGACGGCTTCAGCATGGCGGTAAGTAATTACGAAGCGGGCCAGGCGCAGTTGAATCAGATCAAATTTGCTGAACGCACAGAACGTGAACATATCCGTGCTGTGCCAGAAGGTGAACGTGAGGAAATTCGCCAGCTGTTTCAGGCGAAGGGATTCGACGGCGAATTGCTGGAGCAAGTAGTGGAGGCTATCAGTCGTAATCCCGATGTGTGGGTAGCAACCATGTTGCGAGAAGAGTACGGACTCTCGGGTGCCGGACTCAGCCCACGCCGAGCCGCGTTGACTACCTTCGCCGCATTTTTGTCGGTTGGTGCTTTACCTTTACTGCCTTATGCCATCCCGGGTATGGAGAGTCAGATTCAGTTCCTGACGAGTCTTGGTTTGGCAGGCGTCGTCTTCTTGGGTATCGGAATGCTTAAAAGTATCGTCTATGGCTTACCAGCAATGCGATCAGGACTCCGGACTTTGATCATGGGTACGGCCGCAGCGGGGCTGGCGTTTGCTACTGGGCATTTTGCGCAGGGGTTATTGGGGGGTTAGTTCTTCAGCGGTGAATAGACAATTTAACATAATATTCCCCTAAGAGCTGATATTCATTCGCGTACCCGCTATTGGAATTAACGGCGGATTTCTCGCTCTGTTCGCCCAATGAGTGTAGTTGCAGAATTGAATTTTTAAAGCACAACTCATGCTGAAATGAAAATTATTTAGCAAGGGCCAGTCGTCGACTAATTACTGCGCAACTTTATGAATTGTGGAAAAAATGGTGTCGATATCATTGATGCCAAAGGCTTAGCGTACAATTTTTTCCGTTTCGTGAACTGACCCCACATGGGACGGCTACGACGACCGCCAGAAGAGCAGCGTCATGGTGAACGTCAATTCAGGTCGCCACCGAGGCGAATCTGGCCGCATTACTGCGTCGGGCGGCAAGTCTTTCTCGTGCACTGCCCAGTCAGGCCGCGAACGATTTCCAGCAAGCGGTCGCCGCAGAACTGGCGGAACTGCCTGCAGGCATTGCTGGCACTGAGGTCGAACGAATGGTTCGCCAGCGCGTTGGGCAAAATAAGTTTCGTGATGCAATGCTGGATTACTGGGGTGGAGCATGTGCCGTGACGGGGGTGGCTATACCTGAGGTGCTGCGCGCCAGCCACGCCACATAGACAGGATCTTAAGCGGAACATGATGAAATAGATGGAAAAGTGGCTCTTCATGTGATCTCGTTAAGTCGCCAAACACAAGAGGAAGAGCCATGGCCATTGTCGGTGCAACTCGGCGCTTGAAACAACTGTTCAATGCCGACTGGTTGAACAAGATCGCCAGAGAGTCCAAGTTCATGCTCCGTAGCCGCGACATCACCCCGCTGCCGCTGGTATCGGCACTGGTGGCCTCACTGGGCGATGGTAAAACGGCTTCGATTGCTGCCATCCACCGCACCTTCAACGGGATCCACTCTGATACGGCACAAGGCGTTGCCTACAAACCGTTTCATAACCGCTTGCGGCAGGTGGCCTTTGCAACGCTGATGGCAGCGGTTGCCCAGCGGGCGATGGCCTTGCTTCTGGAGCCTCAGCCCCAGGTGGCATCGAAGCTCAACCGCTTCCGTCGGGTGCTGATTCACGACGGTTCTTCCTTTGCCGTGCATCGCGGACTTGCCAAGACCTTTCCCGGCCGCTTCGGTGGCGCGGCAGTCGAATGCCATCTGACCCTGTCGCTGTTAGAGCAACAGCCGCTCCGGCTGGAGATCACCGCCGATACGCAGACGGAGCGCACCTTCCTGCCGGAGGCGGCGACGCTGACGGGCTCGTTGCTGCTGGCCGATGCCGGTTACATCAGCGCCAAGTACATGAGCGAGGTGGCGAGTTACGGCGGTTTCTATCTGATGCGCTACTCGAAAGGGCTGAACCCGACGATCACGCAGGCCTACAACACTACCGGCAAGCGACTCAAACCGCTGCTGGGGCTCCGCTTCAAAGCACTGCGGCGGCGGATGAGCCGCAGTGACCTGCTCGATCTGGACGTGACTTGGGAAGGCAACGATTGCCGGATGGTCTGCTACTGGCATGCTCGGGAAAAGCGCTATCTATCATGGCTGACCAATCTGCCGCGCGAGCTGTTTTCCGCGGTCGAGGTGATGCAGTGCTACCGGCTGCGCTGGCAGGTCGAACTGCTGTTCAAGGAGCTGAAAAGCCACACCAACCTGCACCGCTTCGCGACGCGCCAAGAGGCCTTGGTGACGGGGCTGATCTGGGCCAGTCTGCTGGCCTTGGTGGTCAAGCGGTTTGTCCTCCAGCAGGCGCAGCAACAGACGGGAGCGGGGCCGTTATCGTTCCTGAAAATGGCGTCATCGGCGAAGGATTGGCTGGCGCCCATCATGCGTTCGCTGGCCACGCGTTACGGCAGCCAATTAGAAGCTGATTTTGGCTGGGCAGTGGCATTTATTGCTGCCAACTGCCGCCGAGATAGGCAGAGTAAATCACGCCAAGACAACAGCTTATGCGCTATTCTTGCGGCTTTCGCGGCTTAAGGTACAGGGTATGAGCCACGCCAAGCCTTGGGCCGAATGCGGGACGGACGCAGAGCGGTTGGATGTGTTCAATGGCTTTTTGCTGAGCGCCAACCTCGACGCGCTATTTGATCGCTTCCTCATAAGTTTTGACGAGCAAGGTGTGCTGTTAACCGCGCCAGCTTTGGCGGGGATCGACTTGCAGCCTCTGGGTATTTCGCACGGTATGAAATTGCGTTGGATCGATTCTCTACATCAGCCGTATCTTGCGATCCACCGTTCCCGATTATGCTAAATTGGTGTCACACTTTATTACTCCATCATCCAACGGTTTCTGGCTGAATTCGTTAGTTGGTATCCTACTTTATTTTTGTGCAGCTGTTTTTTGGTGTCTAAGAATGCGGCGTGTAGAATGATTTAGTGTCCAACTTTATTACACGCATACAAAGAGCCGCATTGCGGCTCTTTTTGTTTGTCTGATCGAGTGGCCGTTATGACAGCCGCAGGTTGGTGATGGTCACGTCGTCCAGGGAGGGCACTATGATGCCGCTGGAGATGCTCTTGGCGATCGCCTGGTTGCGGTTCTTGGAGTCGGTCTTGTTGGTGACCTGATTGAGGTGGAAGTTCACGGTACGCTCGCTGATGCCGAGGATGGTGGCGATCTCCCAGGAGGTCTTACCCTCGCTGGCCCAGAACAGGCACTCCTTCTCCCGGTCCGACAGCTCGGTCAGGTGCTTCATCAGCTCGGGTCTGCGCTTTATCAACTGCAGCGCCGCACCGAAGATATAACTGGCGCAAAACGACAGTGTGGGAGCGTTTTCAAACATCAGTTCAGAATTGGACTTCTCCTTGCTGATGAAGGAGAGGATGCCGTGCTCCCCCTGCGGGGTGTGGAGCGGGAAGGAGACGCCGTTTCTCACCCCGAAGTCGGCGGCCAGATTCATCACCTCCCGGCTGGCACTGGGCAACCAGGGGGAATCGCAATCTAGCTTGTTCCAGAAGATGGGCTGGGTCTGCTTCAGTCCCAGGAAGACGACCGGATCCTGGGTCAGGTAGTGGCGCTCCGAATAGGCGTCAAACCAGCTGGTGGGACAGTTGTTGAACAAGGCCACATGGGACTTTTGCATGCTGATGGGAAAAATGATCAGCAGCCGAAAGTAATCAAAGCCCATCTGATGGCTGAAGCGCTCCAGTTGCTGCTGGATATCGCTCGTTTTCTTGGCCTTGGTGAACCGATCTATGTGTTCCCAGATCGCATCGTTAAACATGTAACTCTCCTTTTTCGACCACTCATCATCCTGATCGAAAAGACATTTTTTAGTTATTTAGAATGGTGTTGTGACTAACAACGCCAGTAATTCCCGTGCTTGTCTAAAAAGTATCCTGTTTTTTCAGCCGCAGGCCAAGAAAATCATCTGATTGCCACTGGCCCGACTCTTTGAGACAATGAGAATAGTTATCATTGTTAAGATTTATATCATGAATAAGTTTTGGGGTTTGGCCTTGTTGCCACTGTCAGTCCACTTCGCTGCTGGCGCCGACGAGTTGGTCGCACCGGCACTGAAAAACAGCATCGCCGCCGGGAAAGCCTCCCAGCAGCGCGTGGAAAAAGCCGCCGATGCAGCTGTTGCCGCCCGGCTGGAGCTGCAAAATGCCCAGCTGCAACTGCGCGATCTGGAAGCCTACAACCGCTACATGCAGTCTCTGGTGGCCGATCAACAAAATGAGCTGGGCAAACTGAGCCAGCAGCTGGAGGCGGTACAGGAGACCCGGCAGGGCCTGATCCCGCTGATGCTGCAGATGCAGGCCGATCTGGAGCAGCTGATACAAAATGACATGCCGCTGCGCAAGGAAGATCGCCTAGCGCGGGTGGAACAGTTGAAAGCGACCCTGGCCCGCGCCGACGTGAGCGAGGCGGAGAAGTTCCGCCAGCTGCTGCAGGCCTACCAAATCGAAGCCGAATACGGCAGCCGGTTGGATAGCTACTCTGCCGAGCTGGCGCTGGACGGCGCACCGCGCCGGGTCGATGTGCTGGCGGTGGGCCGGATCTCCCTGCTGGCGATGACCGCCGATCGCTCCCAGGCGTGGCGATGGTCTGCGCAGAGCAAGCAGTGGCAGCCCCTCGACAGCCAGTGGCTCTCTCCCATCGCCGAGGCGCTGGAGATGGCTGCCGACAAGAAGGTTCCCCAGTTGTTGAATGTCCCCCTTTCCGTCAGCCGTGGTCAGGAGGCCCAGTCATGAGCGTCACCATGAAGTGGTTCCCCCTCGCCATCGCCCTCTCTCTGGGCACCACCACTGCCGTTGCCGAGGAAGCCTGGCAGCAGCAGGAGCAAGCCCGTGAACAGCAGGCCCAGCAGGATCTGGCGTCCGTCTCCAAGGAACTGAACAGTGCCCGCGCCAAACTGGCCGCGGCCCAGAGCCTCAGCAAGCAGCTGGCGGCCGAGTTTGCCGGCAACGAAAAACAGTTGGTGGAGCTCAACGCCCAGTGGGAGCAGGCCTCCGGCGACATGAACGAGATCTTCGCGGTGACCCGTCAGGGAGCCAGCAACGCGGTCAAGCTGCTGAGCGAATCCGCCGTCGAGGGCCAGTACCCCGAGCGCCTCGCCCCGCTCAAGGCCATGGCGCAGGAGAAGCAGGTGCCGGATCGCGCCGCCCTCGCCCTGCTGCCCGCCACCCTGCTGCAGGAGATCCGTGAATCGGGCCGGGTTGCCCAGTTCGACGGCAAGGTGCTGGATGCCCAGGGGGCTGCCAGCGAGCAGACGTTGACCCGGATCGGCAGCTTCGTGCTGTTTGGCGAGCAGGGGTTCCTGCAGCCAACCGCCGAAGGCCTGAGCCCGGTGCTGGGTCTGCCCGGCAGCGTGCTCTCCGCTGCGACCGCCTATCAGGGTCAGGAGGGGGAAGCGCTGCCGCTGGATCCCTCCCACGGCACCCTACTGGAGATGTTGGCACAAGCCCCCACCTTCTGGCAGCAAGTCCAGCAGGGCGGCCAGGTCGGCGCCATCATAGTGCTGCTGGCCGCCATCGGCCTGGGGATCGCCGGAGTACGGCTGTGGAGCCTCTCCCGTGAACTGGGCCGGGTTCGTCGCCAGCTCAAGAGCGGTGAATATCATGCCGACAACGCCCTCGGCCGGGTGCTGACGGTGGCCGACAAGCATCCCGAGCTGAGCATGGAGACCCTCGAACTGCGTCTCGATGAGGCGATCCTGCAGGAGACCCCCCGGATGGAGCGCGGCATCGGTATGGTCAAGGTGATCGCGGCCATCGCCCCCATGCTGGGCCTGCTCGGCACCGTGACCGGGATGATCGGAACCTTCCAGGCCATCACCCAGTTCGGCACCGGCGATCCCAAGATCATGGCGGGTGGCATCTCCATGGCGCTGGTCACCACGGTACAGGGTCTGGTGGCGGCCATTCCGCTGATCCTGGCCCACAGCCTGCTGCAATCCCGTTTCACCGAGCTTTCCAACGTGCTGGAGCAGCAGGTGGCCGGCATTCTGGCCGAGCGGGCCGAGAGCAATAGTGACGGGATGGAGCGGGCGGCATGATGCTCGACATCTGGCAACAGCTGCAGAGCTTCATGGGCCGTGGCGGCCCGGTGCTCTGGGTCATTCTGGCCCTGCTGGTGCTGATGTGGATTCTGATGATCGAGCGACTGCTCTACCTCAACCTGGGGTTTGCCCCGCTGCAGCGACAGCTGCTCGACCGCTGGCAGGCGCGCAGCGAGCGCCACAGCTGGCACGCTCGCGCGATTCGCGGGCGCTGGCTGGCCGAGGCCGAGCTTGAGCTCAATCGTCATCTGATCTTCATCCGCACCCTGGTGGTGCTCTGCCCCATGCTGGGGCTGCTGGGTACCGTGACCGGCATGATAGGCGTATTCGATGCGTTGGCCGCGGCCAACCGCTTTAACCCGGAGAGCATGGCGGGCGGGATCTCCCGAGCCACGATCCCCACCATGGCTGGCATGGTGGTCGCGCTTTCCGGCGTGTTGTTACTCAGCCGGCTCGAGAGCCAGGCCAAGCGTGCGCTGGCCAAGACCCGGGACGGCCTGCGAGAAGAGAAGGTAATGCAATGAGACGGCAATCCAAACGCCAGCGTGACGAAGTGCAGATCGACATGACCCCCATGCTGGATATCGTGTTCATCATGCTGATCTTCTTTATTGTCACCACCTCCTTCGTGCGCGAAGCCGGGCTCGAGGTGCACAGGCCCCAGGCCAGTCAGGCCAAGGCGCAGAAGTCCTCCAGCATCATGCTGGCGATCGGCGCCCAGGGGCAGATCTTCCTCGACCGCAAGCAGATCGATGTGGAGCGGGTGCAGGCCAGTATCGCCCGCCTGCTGGCGGAACAGCCCGATGCCAGCCTGGTGATCCAGGCCGACGAGCGGGTGCCCCACGGCAAGGTGGTACGGGTGATGGATGAAGCCAAGGCGGCAGGCATCGCCAACATCGCCGTGGCGGTGGCACCGAAATGAAATACAAGCTGATGAGCCTGGGACTGGGGATTGCCCTCAGTCTGGGGATCCTGCTGTTCATGGCCACCCTGGTGGAGCCGCCCAGAGGGGAGAAGGCGAGCGCCGAGCAGAAATCCATCGTCATCAACATGCAGAACGAGGTGACCGAGGTACAGGTGCGCGAGCGCCTGGTACCCCAGGAGCCGGAACCCTTGCCGGAGCCGCCTGCCGCGCTGGCCTCGACGCCGCTGCCTATGCCTGCGGCGGCACCGCTGCCCTCGGTGCAGCCGAGCCTGGATCTGGTCTCCAGCCTCAGTGCGGTGCAGGTCTATGCCCCTGGCGTTGCGACCAGCCCTACCCCGGTTGCGAGCGGCAATTTCCATGGCCAGCAACAGGGGGCTGGGATTGGCGCCGGTGACATCTTGATGCCGTTGCAGCGGATCGAGCCGGTCTATCCCTATCGGGCCCAAAAGGCCGGCATCGAAGGGTCGGTGACCTTGCGCTTCAGCGTCGATGCCGACGGCCGGGTGCAGGATGTGGAAGTGGTTGAGGCCAAGCCGAAGCGTCAGTTCGAGCGGGCGGCCATTCAGGCGATCAACAAGTGGCGCTACCAGCCGAGACCGGGCGCCACCGACAAGCTGGTGCAAGTCATCACGCTCAAATTCAAACTGGAGTCATAACTATGTTGCGGATCTGGATCTGTGTGCTGGCCCTGGTCAGCCAAGCCTGTCTGGCGATGGAGGTGAGCCCTCATTTCTCCCGCCAGCTGGAGCCCGTGATGAAGCTCTATCAGTCCGGCCAGTGGCAACAGGCCCAGAGTAAGGCATCCGGCCTCAAACCAAATAGCGAGGCTGAGCGTGCCTGGCTGGCGCAGTTGCAGGCATCCCTGGCCGCCAACTTGCAGCAGACCGCGCAGGCGAGTCGCTACGTGGAGCAGGCCCTGGCCTATAAGGAGTGGCCAGAGCAGCAACAACTTCAGTTGTTGCGTCTGCGCGGCGACATCCAGGCCCAGCAATCCAACTGGGCTGGCGCCATCGCCAGCTACAAGGCGGCTTTGGCCATCCAGGCTGACGATGCCTTGCGCCTGCGTCTGGCCGGCCTCTATTACCACAACAAGCAGTACGGTGAGGCGGCCAGTCAGAGTGAACAGCTGTTGAAGAAGAGCTGGCAGAAGCAGGCCGCTATCATTCGTCTCTCCGCCCTTACCGCACTGCAGCACTACAGTGTGGCGGCCGATCAGGCCGCAGAGCTGATCCGCTACGAGCCGAAAGAGAGCAAGTGGTGGCAGCAGGCTGTGTCGCTCAACCTCTCCGCCAAGCGCGGCGATCAGGCGCTGGCACTGCTGCAAACCGCCATCGACCGTCAACTGATGGATGACGCCGCTGCCCGCAACCAGCTGGTCCGTCTTTATGCCTGGCAGGGACTGCCCTATCGCGGTGCCCGTCTGCTGGAGTCTGCCATGGCCAAGGGGCAGATGAAGCAGAACGCCGAGAACCGCCAACTGCTGGCCCAATTGTGGGAAGGTGCTCGTGAGTGGCCGAAGGCCGTCGACAGCTGGCAACTGCTTGCCCGCGAGCATGCTCACCCCAAGGCGGCCATGCGCGCCGCCGAACTGTTGTTGCAACAAGGTAGAACGGATGCGGCCATGACCCAGCTCGCGGCCATCAAGTCGGTGAAAGGCGAGCAAGGCAATCGCGCCAAGGCGCTGCTGGTGCAGGCGCACCTCAATAAAGAGCAGTATGCCGAGGCGCTGGAGCTGGCCCGTGAACTGCAGCAGCAGGATAACTGGCAGCAGCGAGCGACCAGCTGGGTCAACTATATCCAGGCGCAAAGCGAAGAATTGAGCAAAAAAGCGGCTTGAAAGCAGGCTGAAGCCCTTGTTTTAGAGGCTTCAGCCTGCTTTTTCAGCAAGCGAACGCATTTTTGCAAAAAGCCCTTGTCATCGCTGCGCGGCTCCCTATAATGCGCCCCTACCAGCACGGCGGACCGCGCCAACCTGATGAGCTCGCTTCCTCGTGAAGCCAGCGCCGAAAGAAAAGCGAAAACAATCGCTTGACTTTCGAAGTGAGGAGCGTAAGATGCGCCTCCTCAACGCGATAAGCGTGACGCTCTTTAACAATTTGAATCAAGCAATCTGTGTGGGCACTC
>NZ_JAPCIQ010000062.1:0-25322 GCF_027707405.1 Aeromonas sp. QDB68
ATGACTCATGATGAACCCTGTTCCATGGCTCCAGATGACAAACATGATCTCATATCAGGGACTTGTTCGCACCTTCCTTAGCATTTCGCCAATTCAACCAATTAATCCCGGTCAGGTCACAACCGAAGTCGACGCTATTTATGACGTTGCGCAGCGCTGCACAAGCCTCCTGCATCCGTGGGCTATAACTGACATTTGGCTTGATATAGTCCACCGTCGCGCCTAAATCCCTAGGCGCTGGCAAGCCGTAGGTTTTGCGTAGATCGACGCCGTGTCCCAAGATCATCTGTATCTGTTTCAGGTCTGTGTCTGCATGGTGGGCGCATGTGGCGAAGGTATGCCGCAGGCTGTGAAAGCTGATTTGTTGATCTGTTTTCCAAATGTCGAGCCTCGCCAGAAGTCCCGCCCCCTGTTCGTAGTTGAACCACTTGCCCAATGAGGCCGAGTAATTCTTCGCACTCTTGCCGCCACCATGCACCCAGTCCGGAAACAGTCTCGCGTCGTCACCAGACCTCCGCGCCCAGTCCACTAATTGCATAAAGCCCGCGTTTAAGACCACGTTAGGGATCGGGATTATGCGCTCGGCGTTGTCAGTTTTGGTGCCCGGTACGTTGAGCATGATGACGCTGCCCACGTCCACCACGTGTGCCACGGTGAGCCGCCCGATCTCGTCACCACGCATCCCGGTAGTCAGGCCGAGCAATGGCACCCAAAAATGCCAATCTTTCGGCTGTTCACGGGGGTATTTACCCTCGGCTCTCCAGAGTCCATTAACGAGTTTGTCCAGTTGCTCCGGAGTGAAGGGTCGCCCGCGCTCCTGATAACCTGCATCGTTCTTTACCGGAGTCAGCATATCGCTGAAATCCTCGGTGACATATCGCTCGGTCTTGAGCCATCGGAGGAAGGGTCTGACATCGTTGAAGTGGGTCAACTGCCCTTGTTCGGACAAAGGTGGAAGGCCATGTTTGCTTAAGCTCAGGTACCAGTTACGCCGCAGCACGGAATCGTCGGGGCGCTCCTTCCAGACCGCCTTTTTCGGGAGATCTTTGGGGAAGGTGCGGATAACTTCTCGATAGTGGGTAATATCGGCGGCACCAAGCGCCGTGCTGTCCAGCGGGCCGAGAATGTCGAGAAAACGTGCAAGATTGCTCTTGCGTTGGCTCATGGAACTGGATTCGTGCTTCTTTACGTGTTCGCTATATTCGTTGAATCGGGCCACCAGCCATTCCAACGATTGACCGGGCGCAGAAGGGGCAACCAAGGCACTACCGACGGGCACCGGCTCGGCGTTGAGCGTTGTTGGCAACGAGGCGAGAGCGTCCGCCGTCCGCCGGGCTTCAATGAGCTGGCCTTGTGTCCGCTGGGCAATGCCAACCGCAGTACGGGCCAGCTCCTTCGCCTTCTGAGTCACAGCCTGAGCTGTCGCCAGCTCCTTGCGAGAGCGCAGTGCTGCAAGACGCTGCTCGTTAATCTGGTCTTGCAGTGCGGCCAACTGCTCCCCGAGCCGGATTTGTTCTCTTTTCGCGGCGATCTTCGCCTTCATGATTTCTGAGATTTCAGCCATGTTTACTTCCTGATCGACTTCCTGATCGACTTCCTGAACTAATGCCAATAATTCGTCGAGCAGGAGCCTGCCAATTTTGAAAGCATGGATCCACAATTCTCCCGTTTTAGCGCGATTTTTTGTGCCCAGTGAGAAGCGAGTCTCACGGGGAGCGCCGTACTGGCGGAGGGATGGGGGGAAGATCAGGCGGTAGCAGTAGACACCACAGCGGTTTTTGATGAGACCGGGATAGAGCATATGTGACACCTCAGTGTGTCACTCCCTGACCAGCTATAAAGAAAAAGCCCTGACGAATCAGGGCTTTAGAAGGTGGTGGAGCTGGGGGGATTTGAACCCCCGTCCAAAATTACTACATCCTCGGTACTACATGCTTAGTCACTCTTTACATTCGCCAACACGCTGCGGAGAGACACGCCACGCATTGACTAGCTCGATTGGTTTTAATGCTTCCGCCCCGAGCAGGACTTCCACACGATCCTGTGAAGGATGACCTTCCATTTCCCTAGGACACAGGCAAGCTAGGGGAGAAGGGCTCAGCGCAGGTTATTAAGCTGCGAGTGCGTAGTTTTCGTCGTTTGCGACTATTTTTTTGCGGTTTATTAACGAGGCCTACCGCACCTCGGCATGCACCTTGGGTTTCGTGAATCTTGTCGAATCCAGAATCAGCCCCAAGTTGTCAAAAGGGATTGTACGCAAAAATCCTGTCATGGCAAGGCGTTGATGGCAATCGACCGGCCTTGGCCGGTCGATTGCTGGTTTATTGGTCGCCGCATGGGGGCCGGCGGCGCACAATCAACCGCGGTGCTTGTTCTTCATGATGCGGGCCTTCTCACGGTCCCATTCCCGTGCTTTGGTGTCTTCCCGCTTGTCGTGCTCTTTCTTGCCTTTCACCAGGCCGATCTCGACCTTGACCCAGCACGCTTTCCAGTAGAGGGCCAGCGGCACTATGGTGTAGCCCTGACGAGCGGTCAGGCTCTCGAGCTTGTCGAGTTCACGGCGACTGAGCAGCAATTTGCGGGTGCGGGTCGGATCGCATACCACGTGGCTGGAGGCGGCGTTCAGCGGCAGGAAGCTGGAGCCGAACAGGAAGGCTTCCCCCTGCATGAAGATGACATAGGCTTCGCTGATGTTGGCCTTGCCCGCCCGCAGGGACTTCACTTCCCACCCTTGCAGGGACAGACCGGCTTCCACGCGCTCTTCGATGAAGTACTCGTGACGGGCGGTTCTGTTGAGTGCAATGGTGCTGGACCCGGCTTTGTTTTTACTGTTCTTTTTGCTCATGACGGGGGCCTTAGGCAATGTTTAGGAAGGCGCATTATACGTGGGTGGCGGCGGCTGTAAAACGCACAGCGCTCCGAGTGGCGGCTTTGTGAGCAGTTCGATGACGATTTTGAGGGAAGGGCGGGGCGAGAGCAGGCCACACTGGCCGGAAAGTGTGCGATTGCCCTGCTTGGTGACCCGCGAACAGTTTCGGCGGTGATTTTGGCTGACAAGGTGATAAAATCGGGCCGATTGGATGAGGAAAACCCATGCCCCGTATTACTCGCAGTGCCCTGGTGATGTTCAGCGCGGAACAGATGTTCCGGCTGGTCAATGATGTTGATGCCTATCCTGAGTTCCTGCCCGGCTGTGTCGGCAGCCGTGTTCACGAGTCAGGTGAAGACTACATGATGGCCTCGGTCGATGTGGCCAAGGCGGGTATCGCCAAGACCTTTACCACGCGCAACCAGCTCGATGCCAATCGCACCATCAAGATGGAGCTGGTGGAGGGGCCTTTCAGCAAGCTGGCGGGATGGTGGACCTTCACGCCCCTGGACGTGGATGCCTGCAAGGTGGAGTTCGATCTCGACTTCGAGTTCACCTCCAAGCTCATTGAGCTGGCCTTTGGCCAGATCTTCCGCGAGCTGGTGAGCTCCATGGTGCTTGCCTTCTCCAATCGTGCCAAGGTGGTTTACGGTGTCTGAGCTCCTCAATATCGAAGTGGCCTATGCCCTGCCCGAGCGGCAGACGGTGCTGTGCATCCGGGTCGCGCCCGAGACCAGCGTGCTGGCGGCCATCGAACAGTCCGGCATCCTGCAAAAGCACCCGGAGATCGACCTGTCGGTCAACAAGTTCGGTATCTACAGCCGTCCGGTGAAGGGCACAGAGTCGGTGCAGGAGGGGGATCGCATCGAGATCTACCGCCCTCTCATCGCCGATCCCAAGGAGATGCGCAAGAAGCGGGCGGAAAAAGCCAAGGAAGAGGGGCGTGCCGATGTGGTCACCGGCGGGCGGCCCGATGTGCACCGCAAGCGAGACGATGCCGGCACCTGACGGGTGATGGGTTGTGACAAGGGGCGCCGTGGCGCCCCTTTGTGATCGTCTCGCCCGGCACGGGGCATCACAGGGTGAGCAGGCGCTCGTTTTCCACCGTCTCTATCCCGCTCTCCTGGATGGCAAGGCGCGCCATGGCGTGCGCCACCTGACTGGCCTCGATGGCACGCCAGCGACGCAGCGACCCGCGCAGCAGGGGCTTTACCAGCGGATAGATGGCCTGGATGATCTGCTCCGAACGGCGCGCAGGTTCTCGATGGCCGAGCAGCATGGCCGGGCGCAGGATGACGAGCCGCTGCCACTCCTGGGCCAGCAGGGCCTGCTCCATCTCGCCCTTGGTGCGGGGATAGAGGGCAGGGGAACCCGGGTTGGCGCCCAGACTGGAGACCACCAGCAGGCGGCGGCAGCCGTGGCGACGGGCGAGCGCGGCAAAGGCCAGCACATAGTCGAGATCGACCCGGCGAAATGCCTCGGCCGAGCCGGCATCCTTGCGGGTGGTGCCAAGGCAGCAGAAGGCAATATCCACAGGGGAGGGCAGCGTCAATCTGTCCAGCGCGTCGAACGAGGTGGGCAGCCAGGTGCGTCCCGGAGCGGGGTCGCCCGGTTTGCGGCAGAGCAGGAGGAGGTCGTGCTCCGTCCCCAGCTCGCGCAGCAAGGCTTTGCCAATCAGACCGGTGGCGCCGGCAATCAGGAATCGACTCATGATGATCTCCTCGGGGCAATGAGGCATCCAGAGTGTGGCCCGGCGACATCGCCGGGGCCAGAGAGAACAAAACCGGCAGAAGCCGGTTTTGTAATGTCATCTAGAGCGGTGTGGTGAAGGCGGCAGGGAGAGGGAAATCACCGGTCACGGTGGCCAGTCTGTCACCCACGAAGTTGAGGGTCAGCTCCTTGCGCTCCTTGTCGCCCCGACCGGGCTGGAACTCATAGAGGTAGTACCAGGTGTTGGGGTCAAAGCTGTCGCGCAACATGGGAGAACCCAGCACGAACTCGACCTGTTCGCGGGTCATGCCCTGGCGCAGCTTGTCGACCTGCTTTTGTTCCACATAGTTGCCCTGGGGAATATCGATGCGATAGACCAGGCTGCAACCGGACAGGGTGAGGGCGGTCAGGGCCGCGGCAATCAGGTGTTTCATCCGCATATCGGGTTCAGATCATCCATACAGTCTTTTTAGCTCGGCAAATCATACCCACTCCCCGTGCGGAAGTAAAAAGCCATTGATCCATCAGCCAATAAAAAGGACCGCGTGGCGGCCCTGGCAGATCTTGCCCCCTTACATGGCGGCGCGGAAGATGGCGACGATCTCCGCGTGAGTCGCCTGCCTGGGGTTGGTGAGACCACAGGCATCCTTGAGCGCATTGTTGGCCAGCACGTCGAGGTCGTCGGCCCTGACCCCGAGCTGCTCCAGACCGGCGGGGATCTTGACGTCGCGAGCCAGTTGCCGGATGGCGTCAATGGCTGCCGCCGCACCCTGCTCATCGCTCATGGCGCTCACATCCACCCCCATATGACGGGCCACATCCTTGAGCCGGCCGGCGCACACCCGGGCGTTGTAGGCCTGGACATGGGGCAGCAGCACCGCATTGCACACCCCGTGGGGCAGGTCGTAGAAGCCCCCGAGCTGGTGAGCCATGGCGTGCACATAGCCCAGGCTTGCGTTGTTGAAGGCCATGCCGGCCAGGAACTGGGCATAGGCCATCTGCTCACGGGCATGGAGATCCTCCCCCTGATGCACGGCGGTGCGAAGGTGTTCGGCAATCAGTGCGATGGCCATCACGGCGCTGGCATCGGTGACCGGGGTGGCGGCGGTGGAGACATAGGCCTCGATGGCGTGGGTCAGGGCATCCATGCCGGTGGCGGCGGTGAGGCCGGCGGGCTTGGCCAGCATCAGTTCCGGGTCGTTGACCGACATCAGCGGCGTGACGTGCTTGTCGATGATGGCCATTTTCACCTGACGGGATTCGTCGGTAATGATGCAAAAACGGGTCATCTCGGAGGCGGTGCCGGCGGTGGTATTGATGGCGATGAGCGGCAACTGCGGCTTGGCGGAGCGATCCACCCCCTCGTAATCCTTGATGCTGCCCCCATTGGCGGCCACCAGGGCGATGCCCTTGGCGCAGTCGTGGGTGAGCCGCCGCCGAGCGAAATGACGCAGTCGCAGCCGTGGGCCCGGATCATCGCAAGACCCGCCTCGACGTTGGCCACGGTGGGATTGGGTCTGGTCTCGTCGAACACCACGGCGTCGATGCCGTGCTCGGCCAGGAGGGCGGCGAGCCGGCCCACCACGCCAATCTGGCCCAGGATCTTGTCGGTGACGATGAGCGCCTTGCGATAGCCATGTCCTTGGATATCCGCTGCCGCTTCCTGCAGGCAGCCCGCCCCCATCAGGTTGATTGCGGGAATGTAGAACTTGAATGTCGCCATGATGGACTCCGTATGATTAGCCATTAAGTGGTATGCGGGCGCCAACATAACAGCGTCGGAGGGGATGAGAAGGGGTCAATGGTATCTCGTTTGCAACTTTGTGGACTCGATCGCGCTCTTTAAATGGACGGTCGCTCAAGGCTTGACAAGGGATGGGAGAGCAAAAGGAGCGTAAAAACGTTTTTCAAGAAATTCATCATCTTAGCAAACGTTTCGCGCCATTTTTGTCAGCTTTGAAGCGCAGAAGTGTGAGGCGCATCAAGGAATTGGAAAGCGCTTTCGACCATAGTTGGCGCCTCCCCGGATGAGGGGACACCGGCTTGAAAGTACCGTAAAGAATCACCTTAACTGCACTCGGCTGCCATGCGGCGGGGCGCAACCAGGAGTCCACTATGTCTGATGTATTTCACTTGGGTTTGAAAAAAGCGGATCTGCAAGGCGCCACCCTGGCGATCGTCCCCGGTGACCCCGAGCGCGTGAAGCGCATCGCAGAGCTGTTGGACAACCCGGTGCACCTGGCCAGCCATCGTGAATTCACCACCTGGCGCGGCGAGATGGACGGCAAGGCCGTGATCATCTGCTCCACCGGTATCGGTGGCCCGTCCACCTCCATCGCGGTGGAAGAGCTGGCCCAGCTGGGTATCCGTACCTTCCTGCGCATCGGCACCACCGGCGCCATCCAGCCGCACCTGAACGTGGGCGACGTGATCGTCACCACCGGCTCCGTGCGCCTCGACGGTGCCAGCCTGCACTTCGCGCCGATGGAGTTCCCGGCAGTGGCCGACTTTGACTGCACCACCGCCCTGGTGAATACAGCCAAGGAGCTGGGCTCCAAGCTGCATGTGGGCGTCACTGCTTCTTCTGACACCTTCTACCCGGGTCAGGAGCGTTACGACACCGTATCCGGTCGCGTGGTACAACGTTTCCAGGGTTCCATGAAAGAGTGGCAAGCCATGGGCGTGCTGAACTACGAGATGGAGTCCGCGACCCTGCTGACCATGTGTACCAGCCAGGGCCTGCGTGCGGGCATGGTGGCCGGTGTCATCGTGAACCGTACCCAGCAGGAAATCCCGAACGCCGAAACCATGGCGAAAACCGAATCTGATGCCATCAAGATCGTGCTGGGCGCCGCCCGCAAGCTGATCTGATAGCCCTCTTTGTAACAAAGAGTACCGAGTGGGGGGTGGGGGCCGTTGCGAAAGCGCGGCCCCTATCTTTATCCGCCGTTTGCCCCTTTTGCCTTCCTGACCCTGCTTTCCCCCTTCTTCGTTACCCCTGTTGCACCGTCATGGCCGCCAGTGCCTGCGCAAAGGGCGCTTCACAGCAGATCTGTACCGCTTCGCCGCTCACCGGGTGCACAAAACCGAGTTCACTGGCGTGCAGCATCAGTCTGGGGGCTCGTTCGCAGCCGGGCGGGAGCAGGCCGCCATAGAGATCGCATCCCAGGATGGGATGGCCCAGCCACTGGCTGTGGATGCGCAGCTGGTGGGTGCGCCCGGTTTCCGGTACCAGCCTGACCCGGGTCAATGGCACCGGCTGGCCTGCCCCCTCCAGGGTGAGCCGCTCCATCACCCGATAGCGTGAGCGGGCGGGTTTGCCGCTGGCGGCGCAGATGCTCATCAGCGGGAACAGCGCCGGATCCTTGGCGATGGATGCGTCGATGACGCCCTCATCCACCGCCAGATGGCCGCAGAGCAGTGCCTCGTAAGCCTTGCTCACGGTGCGCTGGCTGAACTGGTGGCAGAGCAGGGCGTTGATGCTCTTGCTTTTGGCCACCACCATGACGCCCGAGGTGCCAAAGTCGAGGCGGTGCACCAGGGTGCAGCCGGGGTAATCCTGTACCAGCCGGTAATGGACCGAATCGAGGTTCTGCGGGTTCTTGCCCGAGAGGCTCAGCAGGCCGCTCGGCTTGTTGATGAGCAGCAGATGCGCATCCTCAAACAGGATCTCGATGGTGGCGGCGCAGGGCGGGGCGATGAAGGTGTCGACGATGACGGACATGGGGCAGCCGGACGATGAAGGGGGAGGGATCATACCCGAACGATTGCGGCGCGGCGAATCTGGATGTCCGCTCCCAAGGCCTGTCGCCAAGTACTTGATCTCGTTGGTTGAGGCGTTTTGTGACTCCCTCCTGAGTTCATCTGGCCATCTCTTGCTAAGGTATGGCTCCCTGTCATGTTGTAAGGAGTCTGTCCATGGCGTTGCCCGTTATTCTCGATTGCGATCCCGGCCACGATGATGCCATCGCCCTCATTCTGGCGCTGGCGAGCCCCGAGCTGAAGGTGCTGGCGGTCACCACCAGCGCGGGCAACCAGACCCCGGACAAGACTCTCAACAATGCCCTGCGCATCCTGACCCTGCTCGGCCGCGACGACATCCCGGTGGCGGCGGGGGCAGCCAAGCCCCTGGCCCGTGAGCTCATCATCGCCGACAACGTCCACGGCGAATCGGGGCTGGACGGCCCAGAACTGCCGGATCCCGCCTTTGCTCCCCGGGCGATGAGCGCCCTTGAATTGATGGCAAGGTGTCTGCGCGAGAGCCCGGAGCCGGTCACCCTGGTGCCGACCGGGCCGCTCACCAACATTGCCCTCTTGCTGGCGGCCTACCCCGAGCTCAAGCAGAAGATCGCCCGCATTGTGCTGATGGGGGGCGCCGCCGGTGCGGGCAACTGGACCCCCGCGGCGGAATTCAATATTTATGTGGATCCCGAAGCGGCCGATATGGTCTTCAAGTCGGGGCTGCCCATCACCATGTGCGGGCTGGACGTGACCCACGAGGCCCAGGTGATGGACGAGGATATCGAGCGGGTACGCGCCATTCCCAACCCGGTGGCGCAGTGCGTGGCACAGCTGCTCGACTTTTTCATGATCTATCATCGGGATCCCAAGTGGGGATTTGCTGGCGCGCCGCTCCATGACCCCTGTACCATCGCCTGGCTGCTGGCGCCCTCCCTGTTTCACGGGGTGGAGTGCCGGGTCGATATCGAAACCGGCGGAACCCATACCCTGGGGATGACGGTGGTGGATCGCTACGACCTGACCGGCAAACCGGCCAATGCCCTGGTGCTGCTGGGGCTCGACAGAGTCGGTTTCATCGAGTTGCTGGTGCAGCGACTGCGCTCATTTGGTTGACATCCTGGACATCGGATAAGGGGTTGGGAATGTGGAAAGGGACGTTGGCGCTGCTGACATGCATGCAACTGACGGGTTGCGCGACCCCGTTCGAGAAGATGTGGCAGGGGCTGGCGACCTGCGAGCTGGACACCCTTCATCTCGACATCGAGACCGGGCGCCCGGCCAATCCGCAGCTCGCCATGTATACCCCTGACAAGGTGAGCGAGGGCTTTGCCTGGTACAAGGTCCATCAGGAGTTGCACGGCCTGCCCATCGTCGGTTTCCTGGTGCCGGCCTCCACCTTCGAGGTACATGCCCTCTTCGTGGATACCCCCATCGCCAATGCCCGCAGGCTGACACATAACGCCTATGGCAGCGAATTTTCCGACGAGAGGCTGCATGACGAGGGGATGGCCCCCCTGTTGCTGCGCGACCCCAACAATCCCAAGCGCTCCATCATCGACTGCACCCGGGGTGAGTCGGCGGAGCCGCTGCCGGAAGCGTCTTTCGGCGAAGGGGAGTGAGCCCGGGGGAGGGCAACGGGATATCAGGCCAGACAAGAAAGGGGCCAGCCGCAAGGCTGGCCCCTTCTCTATGGGAGCAGACCCGGGTCCGGGGTGTCAGGGATACCCCAGGGTCTGCCTGATGACGGGAAGCTGCGCAGCAATCCAGGCCGGATTGATGGGCCCCCAGTCGCTGATGCGGTAGTGCCCCTGCAGATGGCGAGCCCCCTCGGTCTGCTCGAAGGCGCACTGGATGTCGAGCTCCGCCAGGGCGCTGAGGGTGTCCTGGGCGGTGCGGCGCGGCATGCCGGTCGCCTCCATGATGGCGGGCACGGTGTCCGTGCCCTGACTGATGAGGTGAGCCACGTAGAGCCGGCGATAGAAGCTGGTGCGGGTCTTGCTCGGCTCGCTCATATCTCGTCCTCGAGGCGATCGAAGTAGCGCCAGGTGGCGATGGCCGCCTTGCCCATCACCAGGGCCCAGACACCGAACCAGAACCAGCGGAAGAAGCTCCAGGTGGAGGCATCGGGCTCGGTGCTCGCGATCTTGGTGACGTTGGGGAACATGGAGAACATGTTCACGCGCCAGCCGTAGGAGGTGATGATGGCCAGGCGTTTTTCGAACTCCATGGACTTGGCCTTGGCCTGGACGTCGGCGGCGTTGAACTTGAAGTAGAAGGGCCAGCCCCATTCGGTGTCTTCATTGCGAAACACCCGGATCTTCTCGCCGGGGCGCTCGGTGTAGATGTAATAGACGTCGGTGGTGGGGCCGTCAGCCGGGTTCTTCTGGCTGATGGGGCCATCCTTGTCGGTGCGCTTCACCTCCACCCCGGTGATGGTGGCGATGGTGTGTTCCGGCAGATAGAAATCGAGCCAGAGTGCGGAGAGCAGGGCGATGAGGCCGAGCGTGATAAAAGCGGGTTTCTTGAACTTCAGGCTCATGATGATCTCTCGATGAGGGGGAGTGACGTGCCTCTACCATACCCACATTTGCGAATGCAGCCCAGCCCCCAATGACACCTTGATGGCAAAAACCCGTTTTAAACAGGAGGCGTGAAGGGGAGGGGCAAGTGCGGGGCCAGCGCCGGGCCCCGCGGTATCGAAGAGATCCTCGCAGTATCAGAGCTGGAACTGGGCGAGCTGCCTGCGCTGCTGCTCGGCGAGCTGTGACAGTTCGTGACTGGCGGCGGCACTCTGGCTGATGCCGGCAGCGTTCTGGTTCACGATCTCGTGGATGTTGGTGAGGTTGCGGCTGATGTCGGCGGTGACGCAGGATTGTTGTTCTGCCGCGGTCGCCACCTGGGCGTTGGCACCGTTGATCTGGTTGACCGCGTCAGTGATGCCCCCCAGCAAGGCCTGTACCTCGGCGGAGAGCTGCCGGTTGTGGCCGAGGATCTCCAGGGTCTGCTGCACGCCGCTGTTGGCGGAGAGGGACTGGCTCTGCAACTGCTCGATGATGGCCTGGATCTCCTTGGTGGAGTCCTGGGTACGGGCAGCCAGCAGGCGCACTTCGTCGGCCACCACCGCAAAGCCGCGGCCGCTTTCACCGGCGCGGGCCGCCTCGATGGCGGCGTTGAGGGCCAGCAGGTTGGTCTGCTCCGAAATGCTCTGAATGACTTCGATCACCTTGCCGATCTGCTCGGACTGGGACTTGAGCCTGGCCACCACAGTCGCGGCGTTCTCCAGACTGCCCGCCATGCGGCCGTTGGCCTCGATGCTTTCGGCAAACAGGGCCAGCCCCTGCTCGACCCGACTGTTGGCATCCCGGGCCAGCTCGTCGGCCAGGGCGGCGTTGTGGTTGACGTTGTCGGCGGTGCTGGCCAGCTCGGTGACGGCGGAGGCCACCTGTTCGGTCTCACCCCGCTGCTGCTGGGCGTTGACCTCTGCCTGGGTCATCACAGCGGCAAGCTCGGTGGCGGCGGAGGCCACATTGCCGCTGATGCCGGTCAGGGTCTGGATGGTGTTGGCAAGCTGGCTCAGGGTCCGGTTGATATCCCTGGCGAGCTGGCCCAGCTCGTTGTTGCCTTCGGCATTGGCACGCACGTTGAAGCGGCCGAGGGCGACGGCGTGCATCACCTCCTGCAACTGGCCGATGGGCTGCACGATGCGCCCGGAGATCCACCAGCCACCCAGCAGGGCCGCGATCAGGGTGCCCCCCATCAGCAGCAGGGTGCGCAGCAGGGTCGCGCGGTCGTGGGCCTGCTCCTCGGCAATCTCAGTCTGGGTCAGCTGATTGATGTGGACGGACATGGCATCGATCTGCTTGATGAGCGCCTCCCCCAGATCGCGAAAGTGCAGGCGGGCCTGCTCATAGGCGGCGGGATCGCCACTGCCTTGGTACTTGGCGGTCAGCAGGGGCAGCATGCTGCTGCGGGTATGGCCGAGGTAGGCCTGCAGGGCGGCCGCGACCTGACGGTTGTCCTGCTCGGCACCGGTGACAACCAGTCTGGTCAGGATGGCGCCAATCTCCTGTTCGGCGGCGGAGAGCTGGGCCGGCAACTGGGCGAAGAGGGCCTCATCGTAGAGGCCGTAGATGGCGTTGGTGCGCAGCCGGTAGGTGGCGTGGATCAGGGCCGCAATGTCGTCCTTGTGGCGGGTGACGCTGGCGGTGGTTTCATTCATGTCCTGAATGGCACCGTCGATTTCCTGTTTGCTGATCACGGCCATCAGCAGCATCAACAGGCTGGCGAGCAGGAGAGGGATAAGCACTTGAAGACGAATGGACAGATTATTCAATGACATGAAAGATCCTAACCCGAAAGAGGAGTGAGGCGGTATCTTACACAGACGCGACAATCCTTGTCACAGGGTTTTTAATGCTGAATTCTTGCTGAATGAAAAGGTTTTTCTTGTGTTAAAAGAGTGTGATAGGCAAGATCGTCTGCTTGTTACCCTGGAGGTGTAGTGTGTCCGACTGGATTGATCCCGCCATCTTGGCGCTCTTTATTCCCACGTTCTTTTTTGTCTCAGTAACCCCCGGTATGTGCATGACCCTGGCGATGACCCTGGGCATGAGTCTGGGGGTGCGCCGTACCCTGCACATGATGTGGGGGGAGCTTGTCGGCGTCGGCCTGGTCTCCGTGCTGTCGGTGGTCGGGGTGGCGGCAGTCATGCTCAACTACCCGGCCCTGTTCTCAGCATTCAAATATGTAGGTGGCGCCTACCTGGTCTGGCTTGGCATCCAGATGTGGCAGGCCAAGGGCAAGATGGCCATCCCGGCGGATCTCTCGGCGGGCCAGCAGACCAGCTCCATGGGGCTGGCCGTGCAGGGGTTCGTGACCGCCATCGCCAACCCTAAGGGGTGGGCCTTCATGGTCTCCCTGCTGCCCCCCTTCATCAATGCGGCCAAGCCGATGGCACCCCAGATAGGGGCCCTGGTCGCGCTCATCCTGGTCATCGAGTTCTCCTGCCTGATGCTCTATGCCAGCGGTGGCCGCACCTTGCGCCATTTCCTCGCCAAGAGCGGGAATGTCACTCTGATGAACCGGATCGCGGGCTCTCTCATGCTGTTTGTCGGGGTCTGGCTGGCCTTCGGCTAAACACCCGCTCCATCTGCCGCCCTATGTGACGCCATGGGGCACCTGAAGAGAGATCATGCAAAAAGGCCACCTCCCTGCCCGGGAGGTGGCCTTTTACATGGGCCCGTTTTTCATGGACTCATGGGGTCAGTCGGTCAGGCAGTCCGGATCGAACACGTATTCCCCGGCCAGCCAGCGCAGGATCTCGTTCACGCAGGCCTGATCCTGGAACGGCAGGTAGCGGCTCTTGAGGTGGATGACCTGCTCGGGGGTGAGCTGGGCCAGACCGATGTCCTGGAAGAGCGGCAGGTCGGCCTGGATCATGGCGGAGATCTGCGGCCCGCAGGTGGCGTTGAGAGAGGCGTGCAGCGCCTTGTCAGGATCGTACTGCTTGCCGAGCTTGTAGCTCATGGGCAGGGTGGCGAGCGGCAGGGCCGAGAGGGCCGCCTGCTTCATGGGATTGACCGCATGGCCGCTCACGAGATCCGCCAGCTCTGCCGGACGGTTTTCGAAGGCGCGCAGGTGCAGGAAGCTGCTCGCCTTGCTGCCGTCATTGACCGGATAGTTGTCCCACAGGAAGGGCTTGCGATGGAGCCAGTCGGCGGCCTGTTTGAGGTGGGCAGCCGGATACTCGGTGGAGCAGACTTTGGGGCCGGTCCAGAAGACATCGATGCGCTTGTCGAGCCCCTGACCCAGATCCTGCAGATAGTGGGGGGGCATGGCACCAAACACCTTCTCCAGCACCGGATCCGTGCTGTAGTAGCTGGGGCAGAACAGCAGGCGGCCTGCGTCGGTGTGGGCCGCGATGTCGTGGGCGATGGTGAGCTGCCAGTGGGCGAGATCAGGGGTGTCCCCCTTCATGTCGTCAAACAGGATCGCCAGGATATCGGGCTTGAGCGCCTCCTCGATGAGCCTCACCTTCTCCAGCAGGGCGGGTCGCTGGCGGGCATAGTCGTGATGGGCCCCCATGGGGCTCAGGCCCACCCCGAAGGCCAGACCGTTCTCCCGGCACTGGCGGGCGAGCTGGCACAGGGCTTCAAGCTGGTCGGCGGGCCAGGGGGTGGCCCAGTACTTGCGCAGGTAGCCGTCTTCCTTGGGGGCGTAGAGGTAGAAGCCATAGCCGTGGCGGGGCAGCCACTGGGCGTAGCGGGCACGGGCTTCCCAGCTCCAGCCCTTGCCAAAGAAACCCTCGATGAGGCCCAGCTTGGGCGAGGGAGGATACAGACCGGACAACAGGGTTTGATAAGGCATGGTTCACTCCCTTCTCACACAAATGCGGGCTACGATGGCCGGCGCCTAGACGGGGTCTTCTTCCAGGAAGCGTACCCCTATCTTGCGGGGTTCACCCTCTTCCATTTCCGCCACCGTCCAGAGCAGTCCCTGCCAGGCGACATGGTCACCGACCACCAGATTATCGCCCAACTGGTGGGCAATAAAATCGCCGAGGCTCTGATCCGCCACCTCGCTCACATCCAGCCCGTAGAGCGGGGCGAGATCCACCAGCCTGGCGTTGGCCTCCAGCAAGAAGTCACCGAAGAAGCGCGGGCCCAGATCCTGCTCCGGCGCCTGGCTGAAGAGCTGACCGAGGGCGGGCAGGTCGTGCTCGTGGCCGATGACGCAGAGGATGTCATCGGATTGCAGGCAGGTACTGCCCGAGGGGTGGAGCAGCTCCTGGCCGCGGAACAGGGCGCAGATGCGGGTGCCCTGAGGCATGCGCAGCTCCCGCAAGGGGGAGCCGATACACCACTTCTCGGCGCTCAGGCGATAGACGAAGGTTTCCCACTGGCTGTCGAGATCGATTTCCAGCCCAGAGCGGTTGATGGGAGAGGGCGGTGCGGGCACCTCCACTCGCGCCAGCTTTGATGCCAGCGGCAACGAGCTGCCCTGCAGGATCAGCGAGACCAGCACCACGAAGAAGGCGACATTGAAGTAGAGCTGGGCATTGGGCAGCCCCGCCATCATGGGGAAGACCGCCAGGATGATGGGCACGGCGCCGCGCAGCCCCACCCAGGAGATGAACCAGCGCTCGCGCGGCGCGAAGTTCTTGAACGGCAGCAGTCCAATCCAGACCGACACCGGACGGGCAAACAGGATCATCCACATGGCCAGGGCCAGCGCCGGCAGGGCGATGGGCAGCAACTTGTGGGGAGAGGCGAGCAGCCCCAGCACCAGGAACATGCCGATCTGGCTGAGCCAGGTCAGGCCGTCCAGCACGGAGAGGGTGGTGCTGCGGCTGCGCAGGGAGAGGTTGCCGAGCAGCAGGCCGGTGAGGTAGATGGCGAGGATGCCGCTGCCCCCCACCGCCGTGGTGAGGGCGAAGATGAGCAGGCCGCCGCTCACGGTGAGCAGGGGATAGAGACCGGGGGCGAGCTTGGCACTGTTGATGAGCTTCCACAGCAGCCAGCCCCCCGCAAGGCCGATGCCAGCGCCCAGCCCGAACTGCTTGACGAGTTGCAGCAGCAGGAAGCCGGCATCCAGCCCCTGCTGGGCGGTGGCCAGCACCTCGATCAGGGTGACGGTGAGAAAGACCGCCATGGGATCGTTGCTGCCCGATTCAATCTCCAGGGTGGCGCTGACCCGCTCGTTGAGGCTGCGCCCGCCGAGCAGGGAGAAGACTGCCGCCGCATCGGTGGATCCGACGATGGCACCGATGAGCATCCCCTGCATCAGGTTGAGGTCGAACAGCCAGGCGGCGGCGAGGCCCGTGAGGCCGGTGGTGATGGCCACCCCGACCGTGGCCAGCGAGAGCGCGGGCCAGAGCGCGACCCGAAAGGAGGAGACCCGGGTGCGCATGCCGCCGTCCAGCAGAATGATGGCCAGTGCCAGGTTGCCCACCAGGTAGGCGACCGAGTAGTCGGCGAAGTGGATGCCGCCGGGACCATCCTCACCCGCCAGCATGCCGACGGCGAGGAAGATGACCAGGATGGGGATGCCGACTCTGGAGGAGAGTGCGCTCAACAGGACACTGGCACCCACCAACAGGGCACCGATGAAGAAGAAACTGTTGACGGTGGTAGCATCCAATGGCGAACTCCTTATGGCGGGCTGCAAAACAGGCACATTATATGCAGATTGACCCCCTTTGTGTGGCTTAATTGTGCATTGTTTTGCAGTTTTTTACGTTTGTTGCGCAGTTTTCAAGCAGGGTGAGGGCGGCGTGCCCGCGCGGGAAAGCGCAGGGAAAGGGGGCAATGGATGGGGCTTTCAGTGCAGGCAGAGGGGGGCGGCAGAGGGCGAAAAAATGCCGTGGACGGGAAGGGGGCAGGAGCGCCGACGGGCTCCTGCGAGGGGGTCAGTCGTCCTCGTCGTCCTTGACCTCCCGGATCTTGTCCTTGTACTTGGGCAGCTGTTTCTCGAGCTGCTTCATGTCCTTGATGGCGTTGAGAAACAGGCCGAGCAAAAACAGCAGCGGCAAGCCTATCCATAACCACAAGCTCATCAGAATCTCCTTTCGTGGTGTGCCGGGGTGACATAGCGGGCCAGGATCTCGTCGAGATGAGCCAGGATGCACTCCTTGCCTTCAATATCCGCCCCTTCCAGACAAAGCGCCAGCGCCACCGGATCCAGGGCCAGCCCGTCGGATTCGGGCGCGAAGCTCAGGTGCCAGGGCTCGTAGGCCACCCCCTGATCCGGTTGCTCCCCTTTTGCATAGGGCAGGAAGAAGCCGAAGTCGTTCATGTGATCGTCCAGCCATTCGCGCAAATCGGCAAACCAGCCGCCCGCCTCGTACTCCCAGGGTTCCAGCGCGAGCCGGGTGCCGGCGGGCAGGCAGTCCGGATCGTAGATGTCGAGATCCGTGCCCCAGTGATGGCGGCTGGTGCCGGGCAGGGCGCTCCAGTGCAGGATGGCGTGCAGTCGCTCGGTCTCGCCCAGTTGCAGGGCATCGAGGGGCTGGTTGTGCGCATCCAGCAGAGGGCGCTCCCCGCGCCATTTGCCGTTCCAGATGGCGAGCTGGCGCTCGAAGCCGCGCCAGCTGGAGGCCGCCTGCAGGTTGAAACCGGCATGGGCGGCAGCCACCTGCATGTCGTTGAAGGCCGCCGCGGTGGCGGCGGTCAGACGATGGGGGCCGCGCCCCACCAGGATGAGGTGGCTCTCATCCAGCCCAAGCAGTTGATCCTGATTCATGGTCTGGTCTCTCTTGTCCGGAGCACCGCTCATGCCAGCAGTCGTGCCAGCACCCCTTGGTACATGTCCGCCAGCAGATCCAGATCGTCCGCCTTCACGCACTCGTTCACCTTGTGGATGGTGGCGTTGACCGGGCCGAGCTCGATGACTTCCGCCCCGGTGGGAGCAATGAAGCGCCCATCGGACGTGCCCCCCGTGGTGAGCAGGGCCGGCTGCTGGCCGTTCACTGCCGCCACGGCGGCGACGGTGGCGTCCAGCAGGGCGCCGGTGTCCGTCAGGAAGGGCTGGCCGGAGAGGGTCCACTTCAGCTCGAAGTCCAGGCCGTGACGGGTCAGCAGCGCCTCGACCCGCTCGCGGATAGCCGCATCGGTGAGCTCGGTGCTGAAGCGGAAGTTGAACTGGACCTGCAACTCCCCCGGAATGACGTTGGAGGCGCCGGTGCCGCCCTGGATGTTGGCGATCTGGAAGCTGGTGGGGGGGAAGTAGGCGTTGCCCTTGTCCCACTCGATGGCGGCGAGCTCCGCCAGCGCCGGGGCCGCCTTGTGGATGGGGTTGTCCGCCAGATGGGGGTAGGCGACGTGGCCCTGCACCCCGCGCACCAGCAGATCGCCGGTGATGGAGCCGCGACGGCCGTTCTTCACCACGTCCCCGACCTGGGCGGTGGAGGAGGGCTCGCCGACGATGCACCAGCGGATCTTCTCGTTGCGTGCCTCCAGGGTGTCGATGACGCGTACCGTGCCGTTGATGAAGGGCCCCTCTTCATCCGAGGTGATGAGAAACGCGATGGAGCCCTTGTGGTCCGGGTGCTCGGCCACGAAGCGCTCGGTCGCCACCACCATGGCGGCCAGAGACCCCTTCATGTCGGCGGCGCCCCGGCCATGGAGCATGCCGTCCTTGATGGTTGGCTCGAATGGCGGGGTGTCCCACTTCTCCAGGGGGCCGGCGGGTACCACGTCGGTGTGGCCGGCGAAGCAGAAGAGGGGACCCTCGCTGCCACGGCGTGCCCAGAGGTTGGTGGTGTCCTCAAAGACCATGGGTTCGATGACGAACCCCAGGCGTGCGAGGCGCTCCGCCATCAGGGTCTGGCACCCTTCATCCAGGGGGGTCACGGAGGGGCGGCTGATCAGATCCTTGGCCAGTGTGATGACGTCCGACATCGGTGTTCCTTAACAGAAAAAGTTAACGGGAGAAGAGGGATTGATAGAGGTCTGCCTTGAAGCCCAGGGTTAGGGTACCGTCCTGGTCCAGCAGCGGGCGCTTGATCATGGCCGGGTGGGCCAGCAGCAGGTCACGGGCCTTGGCGGTGTCGAGCCCCTGTTTTTCTGCTTCCGGCAGGGCGCGGAAGGTGGTGCCACGGGTGTTGAGCAGGGCTTCCCAGCCCAGCTTGGCGAGCCAGAGATCGAGCTGTTCCGGGCTCAGACCGTCGGCGCGGTGATCATGAAAGCGGTAATCGATACCCGCCTCCTCCAGCCACTTGCGGGCCTTCTTGATGGTGTCGCAGTTCTTGATGCCATAGAGGGTGGTGGCCATGGGGGATCCTTTGTCTGCGGGCCGGCGGCCCTGAAATCGTGCAAGGGCCCGATTCTGGCATTGTGGTCTCCCCATGGCAACGCTCATGGCCGGATGGGCTGGTTTTACCAGTCAGGCTGAGTGGAGAAGAGAGGGGGCCGCGCGCCAGAACACGCTGGTCTGGGACGGGATGCGCTGCGGTATCAAAGGGGGAGACCGAGGGAGGAGGCCCTTATGCTGCACACCTGGCCGGATAGGACGACAGGGGGCAGGGAGCCTCACAGGGAAGCACACCTGGCCGGATGGGGCCGCTGGGGCCGGGGAAGAAACGGCGGGGGCCAAAAACCAGAACGCGCCTGCTGGTCTGGGCGCGTTCCGGATTCAGGGGGCGGCACTCAGTGCAGGGTGGTCCACTCGTGATCGAAGACCCGTGCCCGCTCCCAGGGGGCATCCGGCAGGCTGGAGGAGAGGCCGGCGTATTTGCCCACGTCATCCATCACGATGGCGGAGAGAATGGGCAGGTGATTTTCGGTGCAATACATGCGGATGCGTTGCAGCAGGGTGCGCAGTTCATCCTGGCACTGCTCCAGCCCGGCCTGCCTGGCCAGTTTGGAGTAACGAATGGTGGTGCGTTCCTTTGCAGACTCGACGAGGATGTCCCACAGCTTGCAGTCGCAGGTCGGGGTGCCTGCGGTGGCTTGGTTTGTCATAACTCTCTCCGGTGCGAAATGGTCGCTCTGTGTCGACGGGCATCTTGGCCAGTTCACCCCGGCGGGATGTTGATCCAACGCAAACAAAGTGGCGGTTGTCGGTCAGGGATACCCTGGGGAGCATTCTAGATCCAGTTATGTGATGTTAAATGTTGTTTTTTATTTTATTTTCGGAATAAAAATCTACAACCGTTTGCTTTTTTCATCTTTATTGATGGTGATCAAGAGGAAAGGGGAGATCCCCCACTAGATTGCGCTTCTCGATAATCTTGTCAGGAGTGCACCTTGGAACTCGTCTTCGTCTTGCTCGTGCTGATCGCCGTGGTCTACGGCATCGTCAAGGATTACAACCCGCAGGCGGTGCTGGCGCTGGCGGGCATGGCCCTCTTCACCGTCGCCTACTGGCTGGGATTGCACCCCATTCTGCCCGCCGACAAGAGCACCGGCTTCGCCCTGTTCGATCTGTTCGAGGTGTTCAAGGGGATCTTCTCCTACCGGGCGGCGGGGCTCGGCCTCACCATCATGGCGGTGGCCGGCTTTGCCACCTACATGTCCCATGTCGGCGCTTCCCAGGCCCTGGTGCGGGTGGCGGTCAAACCGGTGGCGGGCATCCAGTCCAGCTACCTGATGCTGGCCATCTGCTACCTGGTGGCGGTCTTCGTCTCCCTGTTCGTCACCTCCGCCACCGGCCTCGGCCTGCTGCTGATGGTCACCATGTATCCGGTGATGCGCAACCTCGGCATCAGCCCGGCTTCCGCCTGCGGCGTCATCGCCACCTCCCAGGCGTTCGAAATCGGCCCGACCCAGACCAACGCCATCTTCTCCGCCGGTCAATCCGGCATGGATCCCACCAGCTACTTCGTCGACTACCAGATCTGGCTGGTGGTCCCCATGCTGCTGGTGACCATGGTGCTGCACTTCTTCTGGCAGCGGCACTGTGACCGCCAGGAGGGCTGGGATCCGGCCCTGCATCGCGGCGAACACGCCGAGCTTGACGAAAAAGGGGCGGACGAGGTGGCGGCGCCGACCTGGTACGGCCTGCTGCCCATCATCCCCTTCGTGCTGATGATGACCTTCTCCAAGCTCCTGGTGACCAGCATCAGCGTCAGCGTGGAGGTGGCCATGCTGCTGTCGGTCTTTATCGGCATGCTGTGCGAGCTGCTGCGCACCCGCTCGGTGCGCACCGCCTTTGCCGGGCTCTCCAGCTTCCTCGACGGCATGGGCAAGGTGTTCGGCCCCGTGGTGGCGCTCATCGTCTGTGCCGAGCTCTTCGCCGAATCCCTCAAGGCCATCGGCGCCATCGACACCCTGCTCCATTCTGCCAGCAATGCCGGCATCGGCAGCGGCCTGATGACCCTGGTGATGGTGGGGCTCATCATGGTGGCGGCGGTCATCATGGGCTCGGGCAACGCAGCCTTCCTCAGTTTCTCCTCCCTGGCCCCCGCGGTGGCAGCCAAGTTTGGCGTGCCGGCGGTGACCATGCTGCTGCCGATGCAGCTCGCCTCGAGCATCGGCCGCACCGTCTCCCCCATCGCGGCGGTGCTCATCGCCTGTGCGGGCATCGCCAAGGTCTCTCCCTTCGTGGTGGTCAAGCGCACCAGCGTGCCCATGGCGGGGGCCCTGGTGACGGCGCTGCTCCTCAACTATCTGCTGTTCATGTAAAGGCTCTGGTGTAGTAGAGGCGGCGGCCAGTTGATCCACGCTGGCCGACCGCCGTTGACGAGGCGGCGTCGAGTGCCCGCCCACTCTTATCGTTGCAAAAACAGTCTGTGTTTTACGCAGATTGTTCCATGGAGAAGACAATGAACGACCTCACGCGCCCGTTCTCCCTCGATACCTATCTGGCGGATCTCGCCCCGCTCATCAACCTCGACTGCGGCACCCGCACCCCGGCCGGGGTGGCCCGGGTCGCCGATATCATGACCGAGAAATATGAGGCCATCGGCTGGCAGGTGACCCGCCACCAGTTCGCCGCCGAGTGCGGCCCCTGCCTCGAGGCAACCAATGCCCCGGGGGCGGATCACTACGACGTCATGCTGGTGGGCCACATGGACACCGTCTTCCCCGAGGGGACGGCGGCCAAGCGACCGCTGAAAATCGAAGGCAATCAGGCCTTTGGCCCCGGCGTCTCGGACATGAAGAGCGGCCTGCTCTCTACCTGGTATGCCTTGAAAGAGCTGGACCCGGCCGTGCTGGCCAGGCTCAAGGTGCTGGTTTGCTGCAACTGCGACGAGGAGATTGGTTCCCCCTGGTCCAAAGAATGGCTGGTGAAAAAAGCCAAACAGAGCGGCTGCGTGCTGGTGGCCGAGGCGGCCCGCCCGAGCGGGGATCTCATCAGCGCCCGCAAGGGCAATGCCAAGTACCGCATCACCTTCCACGGCAAAGCCTCCCATGCAGGCTCGGCCCTGGCACAAGGGGTCTCCGCCATCACGGAGCTGGCCCACTGGGTGCTCGCCATCAACCAGCAGGTCAACATGGAGACCGGCACCACCATGAACGTGGGGGTGGTGCAGGGCGGTACCGGCGTCAACGTGGTGCCCGACTTTGCCGAGGCGATCGTGGATTTGCGCTTCTGGTGCAACGAAGAGGCGCAGGCGGTGCACGACCGGCTCACCTTCATGGCCAACAACCCCTTCCTCGCCGGTTGCCGGGTCGAGGTGGCGCGCCAGAGCTTCAAGCCGGCGATGCGCCCGAGCGGCGACACCGAGGCCCTGATGGCACTGGTGGAGGCGGCAGGCAGGGAGGAGGGCGTCCCCTTCAACTGGCTGGAGGCGGGGGGCGGCTCGGATGCCAACTTCACCGCCGCCGCAGGCGTGCCGTCCCTCGATGGCTTCGGCCCCATGGGGGGCGGCTTCCACTCGGAGGCGGAATTCCTGCTGCTGGAGAGCATCGAGCCGCGCATCCGCCTGCTTAAGCGGGTGCTGGGCAAGCTGGCCAGATAGGCCGGCGTCATAGACAAGCAAAACGGGAGGCCAGTGCCTCCCGTTTTTTATGTGTCGCCATCGTGAGAGGTCATTCCTCGTCCTCCTGCAGATAGGCGAGGTGCTCCTGGCGCGCCACCTGCCAGTGGCCGAGCGTCAGCGGCGCCGCAAACCCGGGGCCGTCGGTCACCATGGTGTGGTACTCCCCCTGCTCGCCGCAGGCATCTAAGCCCCGGGTTGCCGCCAGTTGCTGCAATTCGGCCAGGGTGGTCGCATCGAGCCTGCGCCCCACCCATTCGGGGGCCAGTACCCGGGTATCGACGCAGGAGAGGTGGGAGACGATGCCGCGGGCCAGCATGTCCGCCAGCAACGCCTCGCGGGGTTGCTGCCAGAGCGGGGTGTGGACGGTGAGCCCCAGGGGGCGACAGCGCTCGCGGATCCAGTTCGGTGCGCCCCCCACGCTGTCGATGTCGCCGGTGACGACCCCATCGAGTTGCCACTCCTCTTTCAATGCCGCCAGGGCCCGCTCATAACCGAGATCGAAGGGCGCCTCGATGGTGACCAGCCGATGGGGCAGTGCGAGGGCCGCCGCCTGACGGCGAACCTGTGACAGAGGATGGGCGAGAAAGCGGGGCGCTGGCGGGGCAAAGGTGACCAGGGCCACCACCTGATGGCCCGCCTCCCGGGCGTGGCAGAGGGCCTGCATGGCATCTTTGCCGCCGCTCCAGAGCAGGATGACGCGAGACATGGGGGATTTCCGCTGAAAAAAAGAGGGCTCATGCTACCCAGAGTGGGGGGCGATGGCAAAGCGCGGGCCGGGGATGCGGGGATAAAAAAGCGGCTCCCACGGGGGAGCCGCTCGCACCGGATGCCTGTTACAGCAGGATGCTGGTCAGGATGAAGCCCAGGGTACAGGAGGTCACCACCCCGATGAGGCCCGGAATGATGAAGCTGTGGTTGATGATGAACTTGCCGATGCGGGTGGTGCCGGAGCGGTCGAAGCCGATGCAGGCGAGATCGCTCGGGTAGGTCGGCAGCACGAAGTAGCCGTAGCTCGCCGGCAGGAAGGCGATGAGCAGTTTGGGTTCGACCCCCAGCGCCAGCCCCATGGGGGCGATGGCGGTGAGCGCCGCGGCCTGGCTGTTCACCAGCTTGGAGATGAGGAAGAGCACCAGGGCGTAGGTCCAGGGCTGGGCCTGTACCACGTGGGCCAGGGTCTCCTTGAGCAGCGGCATGTGGGCCTGGAAGAAGGTTTCACTCATCCAGGCGACCCCGAACACGGAGAAGATGGCGACCATGCCCGCCTTGAAGACGGCGCCGTTGGCGATCTCCCCCGGCTTGACCTTGCAGCGCATCAGGATGATGGCGCCGGCGATCAGCATCATCATCTGGATCACCAGGTTCATGGAGAGGGGGCCCGTCTTCTCCTTGATGGTGAAGACGGGGCGCAGCGCCTCATCGGCCCCCAGCAGCACCACGGCAGCGATGGCGGCGAAGAAGATCCAGGTGGACCAGTAGGCCTCTTTCGGGAACTTGGTGTTGAGCAGGGTTTCACCACCGCCGTAGATGAAGTCGCGCTGGGCAGGTTCCTTGATCTTGGCCTGGAACTCCTCGTCCTTGTCCAGATCCTTGCCGCGGCGCAGGCTCCACAGGGCCGCCATCATGACACCCGTGAGCGAGGAGGGGATGGCCACCATCAGGATGTCGAGCAGACCGTAAGCCTGACCCACGCCGTGAGCCGCCGCCAGGATGGAGACCATGGAGACCACGGCCACCGAGACCGGCGAGGCGCAGATGGCCATCTGGGAGGCAACGGACGCCACTGCCATGGGGCGCTCCGGACGGATGTTCTTTTGCAGCGCGATGTCGGCGATGATGGGGAACATGGTGTAGACCACGTGGCCGGTGCCGCACAGGAAGGTGAGGGTCCAGGTCGTGAGCGGCGCCAGCAGGGTGATGTACTGGGGGTGGCGGCGCAGCAGACGCTCGGCCACCTGCATCATCAGGTTGAGACCGCCGGCGGTCTGCAGGGTGGCGGCGCAGCCAATGACCGCCAGTATGGTCAGCATCACCTGCACCGGCGGCTCGCCCGGCACCAGGCCGAAGACGAAGGTCAGCAGGAACAGACCGATACCGCTGATAAGACCCAGCCCCATGCCCCCGAAGCGGGTACCCAGCAGCAAGCAGCCGAGTACCACCAAAAATTCCATCAAGATCATTCCATTACCTCGTGTATTTATCCATGTCCCCATCGGCCAGCTGCCCGGGATCCGCTGTCATCAATTACCCCTGAAGGGTTAATGGACATTTTGTCACCCCTAAAGGGGTAAAAAATTGCGTTGCTTCAACAACCGGCTTTTTTCCGATTTAAGTGCATAAAAACTACGGTTCAGCCCTTGAACAGGGGACCGCCTCCTGGCGCACACCAGATAAATGACGGGAAAGATGGGGGAGAGCACAGGGTTTGGAATGCAAAAGGCGGAAATGATACCAATCGGATTAAACATTAGGTCAGTTTTATCCAATCTCGGCTACAAAGTGACATGTAAGTATTCACCGGAACAGTATTGACACAGGAAAAATGAGACGATCGTCTCTTGATCCCACTTTCCTGCTTGCTTG
>NZ_JAPCIQ010000063.1:0-25285 GCF_027707405.1 Aeromonas sp. QDB68
GAGGTCACATGGAAGATCAGATCCTGGAAAACGGGAATGGTTCCGTTCAGGGCGCTACTTGTGTATAAGAGTCAGCCTCTTCTATCTGCACACCTTCCATGACCAGGGGATGAAACTTGAGGATAGTGTGCTGATAGAGCTGGCGGATCAGGTCATCCTTGTCGCTGAAATAGCGATAGATGGTGCCTGCCGCCACCTTGGCTTTCTTGGCGACCACGGCAATGGAAAGGCCGTAGAAGCCCTGCTCGCCGAGGATCTCGTGAGCTGCTTCGAAAATGCGTTCTTTCTTATCCATAGTTATCAGAGGTCAACGACTGAATGAACGTTCATTCATTCTAGGTGGGCGCAAAGGCAAGTCAAGCATTGCCCATCATCTCTGACCCTATGGGGTGAGGGATTCAAAAAGTAGTGGGGAATTGCTGGATCCAGCCTGAACAAAACAAAAATAGTTGAAAAGGGTCGGAAGTGATTGAAAAACAGGCACTTGATTCTTTGTGTCAAAAAAAGAGTAGACAAGGTCGGCATCATCATCAATAATGCGCCCCGTTCGACAGCGTAGCGCCCGTAGCTCAGCTGGATAGAGCGCTGCCCTCCGGAGGCAGAGGTCACAGGTTCGAATCCTGTCGGGCGCACCATCAAAAGTGCGCCGGTTAAACGGGCGTGTTGAAGAACGAAAACAGCTGTGGTGGCTGTAGCTCAGTTGGTAGAGTCCCGGATTGTGATTCCGGTTGTCGTGGGTTCGAGCCCCATCAGCCACCCCATTTTACAGCTTGTCAGGTACGCGAAGGTGGCGGAATTGGTAGACGCGCTAGCTTCAGGTGTTAGTGCCCCCCGGGTGTGAGGGTTCGAGTCCCTCTCTTCGCACCATACATGCTGTATGACGAGGATGACCAGATGGTCATCTTTGTGTTTTTGGAATACCCCCTCGGTGATTAGCGCAGCCCGGTAGCGCATCTGGTTTGGGACCAGAGGGTCAAAGGTTCGAATCCTTTATCACCGACCACATTTGAAAACCCCGCTCAGGCGGGGTTTTTGCTTTTTGGCGTTTCTCTTTCGCTTTTTCCTGTCACGTCTTTTTACACTTCTTCAGGCGCCTGTTCGCCACGAGTTCGCTATGCTGGGGCCCGGAGCCGCGAGACAGGGGACGCTCGGGCACGGACCAGATACAAGGCCTATGCATCACCATATCACTTCTCTTCAACTCTCCGTGCTGGCCATGGCCGCACTGCTGCTGGGTGGTTGCGCCCTGCAGCCGAAACCGGAAGATCTTCTGATGGGCGCCGCCCCCAAGCCAAAGGCCGAACTCGAGGCCACCTTGGTAACCAGTGGTGGCTTCTGCGTGACCCTGAGCGAGCAGGGCCGTCTGCTGACCCAGCCCTGCGATCAGCAACCGAACCAGTCATTCAGCTGGGATGTCGGTGCCCTGCAACTGGCCGGGGATTGCCTGGTCGCCAGAGGGGAAGATGGTCTGGGGATGGAGGCGTGCCGGGAGGAGAGCCATCAATGGCAGTGGCAGGGGGATCGGCTGTTCAATCGGCAGGTGTCGTTGTGCCTGGATGTGGCGGGTCGCCGTCACAAGCCGGCCGTCCCCCTGCGCCTCGCCGAATGCTATGGCGGCGCCAACCAGAGCTTTGAGTGGACGCCCTCCGGCACGCTGTTGAACCGTCTGATGCTCCCGGCTCTGGTGTGGTGACAAGAGAGCGAGAAACAAAAAGGGTGGCCACATGGGCCACCCTTTTTCGATCCGCGATGGGGATGCCTTATCAGCGGGTCTGGGAGGCGAACAGTTTCTCCAGATAGACGGCAACGCCATCTTCATCGGAAGTGAGGGTCTGTTCGTGCTCTGGCAGGGCCAGTTTGAGGCGATCATGGGCGTTGCCCATGACCACGCCACGGCCCACCATGCTCAGCATCTCGAAGTCGTTCATGCCATCGCCGAAGGCCACGGCCTGTGACATCTCCAGGCCGTGCTGCTCCAGCACGGCGCGCACGGCATTACCCTTGTGCACACCGGCATGCATCACCTCGAGGCAGTCAGGCAGGGAGAAGGTGACGTTGAGTCGATCACCATATTGCTGGTTGAGGTGCGCCTCTATCTTCAGCAACTTGTCGTGGTCGCCGATGTAGAACACCTTGTTGACCCTGTCCATCGGGTGGCTGGCGAGATCCGCCAGACGGTAGCTGAAGCCGGAGTCGTGATGGAACTTCAGCAACCAGGGCAGCTCCTCTTCCACCAGCCACTCGTCGCCGTAGTAGACGTTGATGTGGATGGACGGGTCGCGTTCCATGGCGATCAGCTCGGCCGCCACCGTGCTCGGTAGCGCCTGGTTGTAGACCAGTTGATCCTGCTTGTCGTGTACCACGGCGCCGTTGGAGGTAATGAGGTAGATATCCAGCCCCAGCGCATCGCGGATGCTGCGCACATCCACATGGTGACGGCCGGTGGCGACCACGAACTTGACGCCCTGGTCGACCAGGCGGTGCAGGGTATCCCGGGTGCGGGAGGAGATCTGGTGCTGCCCGTTGAGCAGGGTACCATCGAGATCGGACACAACTACCTTGAACATCATTACCTCGACTTCAATTGAACGCCGGGGGAGTGTACCCCAGCGTCTGCCGTCACCCCATTTATTTAGGGATCCAAAAAATAACCAGCCCCTTCTGGTCGCGTCAGTAGCGCGCGAAGAAGGCCAGGGTTGCATTGAGCGCGGCGTGGCGCTGGGGATCCGCCTCGATGAAGAGCTCGTGCCAGGCCCCTTCGATGCGCAGCGGCTTGCTCCCTTCACATTGTGCCTTGGCGCAGAAGGCCTCCTGGGCGGCGTTGTCCACCACGCTGTCCTCGCCGGCCTGCAGCAGCAGCAGCGGCGTCTTGATGGCGCCGGCGTCGGCTACGGCCGTGTCCGATCCTGTGATGGCCTGATGGATCCAGTGGGCGGTGGCGCCCCCCAGCCTGACCTGGGGATGCTGTTCGTAGATCTGGCGGAAGGCCTGATAACGCGCCGTGCTGTGGGTCAGCTCGTTGTCGGCAAAGCCGTGATCCTCATAGGGTCCCTGACCCGGGCCGTAGGGGGGCTCGCCCACCCAGCCGCCGACCGTGCCGATGGTGGCCGCCAACCCCTTGGCCAGCCACTTGGGCAGGCCGCCGAGGTTGATGCCCATCATGGGGGAGGAGAGCACCGCCGCCTGGATGTCGTTCGGCCAGCGTTCCAGATAGCGGGCCGAGATGGCCCCCCCCATGGAGTGGGCCAGCAGGAACAGCTTGGCAGGCTTGTCCGGTACAATCACTTCGTCATGAAACTGTTTGAGATCGGCGACATAGTCGTCGAACTGGTCGACATACCCCTTCTCTTTGTCGGCCAGCATGCGGTCTGACATTCCCTGGCCGCGATGATCGATGAGGTAGAGGCTGTAACCCTGGCGCCAGAGATCCCAGGCCAGCTCCTGATACTTGAGGTAGCTCTCGACCCGGCCGTTGACGATGAGGATGGCGCGATCGATCTTGGGTTGGCGCAGGGCGGCATAGCGGAGGGTGACCCCGTCTTTGCCCTTGAACTCCCCCTCGACGGCATGCTGGCGCCAGAAGTCGGGCAGGGTCTGCTGATAGAGGGCGGGGACGTCGGCTTCAGTGGTCAGCTGGTAAGGATTGCTCACGGCAAGGGCTCCGGCAGAAAACAGGGTCAGGGCCAGCAGGGGCAGGTGGTTAAGCTTCATCAGTGTACTCTTCCGAAGGATCATCCGATTGTTGTGCGGCCCATCCTTTGCGGGTCAGCTGCATCTGCTGCCACCAGCGTTCGTCCGCCAGGATCTCGCCGGTCGGGCCGAGCTGGGGGTAGGGCATCTCTTTCTCCTTGCAGAGCTGGGCATAGACGGGATAGCCCCCCTCGAACAAGATGGTGTTCTGTTCTTCGAGTGTGAGTGGGCAGCCGCGCTGATAACAGCCGGCCAGTTCGCGCTGGCGCTGGGCCTCGTAGAGGATGGCGGCGGCGGCCACCGAGACGTTGAGGGACTGCACCATGCCCACCATGGGGATGACGATATGGTGATCGGCCAGGGCCAGCGCCTCTTCGCCGATGCCGTGCTTCTCCTGGCCCACCAGGATGGCGGTGGGTCTGGTGTAGTCGATGGCGCGAAAGTCCACGGAGCTGTCGGAGAGGTGGGTCGCCAGGATCTGCATGCCGGAGGCCTTGAGTTCGGTCACGGCACTGCCGATGTCCGGGTGCAGCTTCACGTCCACCCAGTTCTGGCTGCCGCGGGCGGTGCCCTTGCGCTTGTGGATCCAGCTCTTGGGCCAGACCGCGTGCACCCGGTGGATGCCGATGGCATCGGCAGTGCGCACGATGGCGGCCAGGTTGTGAGGTTTATGAACCTCTTCCATGCAGACGGTCAGGTCGAGCTGGCGCTGGGCCAGCATGTCGGAAATGCGTTTGAAGCGTTCAGGAGTCATGTCGGTTTCTATGTCGTGAGGCCGGTGCATGCAACAAGGCTGGTGGCTTGCGGCATGGGGCCCTGGGTATCTCTTGAAAAGCAGCAGGCGGCTTGCGCCGCCTGTGTTCAGTTTTTCTGTCGGCTCACCCTGAGCACGTTGGGCATGACCCGGATCTTGCGCATGATGTTAGCGAGGTGGATCCGGCTCTTGGTGGTGATGAGCAGGGTGACCACATAGACCCGGCCATCTTTCTCCTCGGTGCTGATGGCGTGGATGTTGGCGCCGGTGGCGGCAATCACGTTGGCCAGCTCCGCCAGGGCGCCCTGGTGATTGACGATCTCGATGCTGATGCCGGTGCGGAATTCCTGCTCCTGCTCCTTGTCCACCTCCCACTGCACCGGCAGGTATTTGTCCGGTTCGCGGCTGTAGCCCTTGATGTTGCGGCAGGACTCCTGGTGGATCACCAGTCCCTTGCCCGGGCTGATGTGGGCGATGATGGCATCCCCCGGGATGGGGCGGCAGCAGTTGGCGAAGGTGACCAGCATGCCGTCGGCACCCTTGATCGGCATCTTCTTGCTGGTGGATTTGGGCTGCTCTTCCGGCGGCAGCTCATCCCCCAGCATGCGGCGGGCCACCATGACGCTCATGGCGTTGCCAAGGCCCACGTCGGCCAGCAGCCCCTGCAGGTTCTCGTGTTTGGTGTCGGCCAGCACCTGCTTGACGCGGGCTTCCGGGATGTCTTCGATGTTCTTGGCGCCGAGGGCATGGTTGAGCAGGCGGCGGCCCAGCACCACGGACTCTTCGGTGCGCAGGTTCTTGAGGAACTGACGTATCTTGGAGCGCGCCTTGGTGGTCACCACGAAGTTGAGCCAGGCCGCGTTCGGGCGGGCGCCGGGGGCCGTGATGATCTCCACCGTCTGACCGGAGTGCAGCGGGCTGCTCAGCGGATAGGGGTGGCGGTCGACCCGGGAACCGACGCAGGCATGACCGATGTCTGTGTGCACCGTGTAGGCGAAGTCCACCGGGGTGGCGCCGGCGGGCAGCTCCATGATGCGGCCCTCTGGTGTGAAGACGTAGATCTCGTCGGGGAAGAGGTCGGTCTTGACTCCCTCGATGAACTCGAAGGAGCTGCCGGCGCTCTGTTGCAGCTCCAGCAGGCTCTGCATCCAGCGCTGGGCGCGGATCTGGGCCGTGGTGCCCGAGCTGTCCCCATCCTGCTTGTAGGCCCAGTGGGCGGCGACGCCCTTGTCGGCCATCTGGTCCATGAACTCGGTGCGGATCTGCACCTCCACCGGTACCCCGTGGGGGCCCACCAGGGAGGTGTGCAGGGACTGGTAGCCGTTGGTCTTGGGGATGGCGATGTAGTCCTTGAAGCGACCGGGGCGCGGCTTGTAGAGGCTGTGCATCTGCCCAAGCACCCGGTAGCAGGTGTCTATGTCTTTCACTCTCACTCTGAAAGCATAGATATCCATCACTTCGTGGAATTGCAGTTCTTTCTTCTCCATCTTGTTGTAGATGGAGAACAGGTTCTTCTCGCGTCCACTTACCTGGGCATCGATGCCGGCTTCCCGCAGACGCCCCTCAATCTCGCTCTGGATGGAGTCGATGATCTCACGCCGGTTGCCACGGGCGCGGCGCACCGATTCCCGCAGCACCCGGGAGCGCATGGGGTAGAGCGCCTCGAAGCCGAGCTCTTCCAGCTCGTTTTTCATGGTGTGAATACCGAGGCGGTTGGCGATGGGGGCGAAAATCTCGAGGGTTTCCCGGGCGATGCGGCGGCGCTTGTCCGGTCGCAAGGAGCCGAGGGTACGCATGTTGTGAGTGCGGTCGGCCAGCTTGATCAGGATGACCCGGATGTCCTGGGTCATGGCCATCATCATCTTGCGGAAGTTCTCGACCTGGGCTTCCTTGCGATCGCGGAACTTCAGCTTGTCGAGCTTGGAGACACCGGAGACCAGCTCGGCGACGGCGTTGCCAAACTGCTCGGCAAGATCGTCCTTGGTGACAGGGGTATCTTCGATGACGTCGTGCAGCACGGCAGCCATCAGAGTCTCATGATCGAGGCGCATGTCGCCCAGGATGCGGGCCACGGCAACGGGATGAGTGATGTAGGGTTCACCACTGGAACGCATCTGTCCCTGGTGAGCATCACGGGCTACCACATAGGCTTGCCTGAGCTTCTCAACCTGCTCGGGTGGCAGGTAGGAACTGGCTATTTCTTTAAGATTTTCAAATAAATACAAGACAGTCCCCGCAGCGGTTAAACGGCAATCCGTGAAATTGAGGGTATGCCCTCGAGTTTGCGAGGTTTTCGAGCGGTTGTAAATGGGGAGAACAGCCGGCACCCGGGCGGGCGCCGACTATGGGAGGCGACTGACTTAGCCGCGACCTTCTGCGATGGCAGCAACGGCAGCCAGCTCGGCGGCTTCCTGCTCTTGCTGCTCGTAGCGGTCCTGAGTATCCATCACCTGGTTGTTGACCAGACCCAGTTCGATCTCGCGCAGGGCGATCACGGTCGGCTTGTCGTTCTCTTCGTCGACCAGGGGATCCTTGCCTTGTACCGCGATTTGACGAGCGCGGCGCGCGGCGACCAGCACCAGGTCAAAACGGTTACCTACCTGTTTTACAGCATCTTCTACAGTAACGCGGGCCATGCGGGACTCCAGTGTTTGGGCTTTCTGTGATTGAAAAAGCAGTGTTTAAAAATGACGCAAAAGTTTACTTGTTTTTGGCTTACTCTGCCAGTAGCTGTTTCAGCAAGTTTTGCTGGGCCTGCTGTTGCTGACGCATTTCCAGGCGCTGGCACTCGATGACGGCCCTGAGTTGGAACAGTGCCAGCTCAAAGTCTTCATTGATGATGACATAGTCATACTCGTCATAGTGCACCATTTCGGCAATGGCTTTCTCCATCCGGCCCTTGATCACCTCGGCGCTGTCCTGGCCGCGGCCGATCAGGCGGCGCTCCAGCTCCTCGCGGCTGGGAGGCAGGATGAAGATGGACTTGGTCGGCATCTGTTCGCGGATCTGGCGGGCGCCCTGCCAGTCGATGTCGAGGAAGACGTCGATGCCCTGCGCCAGGCAGGCCTCGATGGCGGCGCGGGAAGTGCCGTAGTAGTTGCCGAAGACTTCTGCCCACTCCAGAAAGTCACCGCGCTCGATCAGCGCCTTGAACTCTTCCACCTTGACGAAGTGGTAGTGCACCCCGTGCTCTTCACCGGGACGGGTGGCGCGGGTGGTATGGGAGACCGACAGCTGCATCTTGCCGGCGGCGTTGTGCTGGGTCAGCAAGGCATTGAGCAGACTGGACTTACCGGCCCCGCTCGGGGAAGAGATGATATAGAGAGTGCCTTGTTGCGCCATGTCTGTACCTTTAAGCGATGATCCGCGCTTTGGTTGTAGCAGAGGCCGCCGTCTTGTGCCCGATAAGGGAGACGGTTGCTCGCAATGCGCGGAGGAATCAGAGTCAGGAGGATGTAAAGGCGGCGAATGTTAGCAGATGGGGGCGGATAAAAAAACGGCCGGAATCATATTCCAGCCGATCAAAATATCCGTAGCTTGCTGTGCGGGCGTTACCCGCATAGAGGGCCATTCTGCCCACGGAGCCGGGGCCGGGCCATCAGATTATCCCTGCGCCAGGGCTCGGAATTTCCGAGTTGCCCTGGGTCGGTAGAAGATGCTTGTCGGTACAGAGGCGCTCGAAGGCGGCGATGACCCGCTCGCGGCTTATCGTGGCCATGGCGTCCGGATCCTTGAGGCGGGTGCGCCAGCCGAGCTCGGCCAGCGGCTTGCCGGTCTCCTGCTCAATCAGTTCCTGATAGACGCTGACCAGATAATCCCGGCACAGATAGGGGCCGGTACGCTCCGGGTTGTGGTGGGCGTAGAGGCCGATCACGGGTGTCCCCACCAGGGTGGCCATGTGGGCAGGGCCGGTATCCGGGGCCAGCACCAGGCTCGCCTCGCCAATCAGCGCCAGCAATTGCTTGAGGCTGGTTTGCCCCACCAAATCTGCCGGCTTGCTCTGGCTGAGGCGTTGGATCTCGGCGGCGAGATCCCGCTCCAGCCTGGCCGGTCCGCCGCACAGATAGACCTGAAAGCCCTTGTCTGCGGCGTGATCCGCCAGCGCGGCGTAGCCGGCGGCAGTCCAATTCTTGAATGCCTTGCTGGCAGCGGCGCAGATGAGCAGGGTCGGCTTGCCGCCAATTATCTCCTTCGCCCAGGCCTGGTGCTCGGCGCTGATGGGCAGTTGCCAGTCCGGGGTCAGATCCTTTATCCCGAGCTCTTTGGCGAAGGCGAGAAAGCCGTCCAGCACGTGGGGGGAGGCGGGTGAGGGGACCCGATGGTTGGTGAACAGCCACTGACCGTCGCTGGCGCGCTCCCGATCAAACCCGAGTTTGACCTTGGCCTTGATGCCGAGGGTGGCGATGCTGGCGCGCATGGCGGCCTGCAGGTGGAGCAGTGCATCGAACCTGCGCCCCTTGAGGGTCTGCCAGAGATCGCGATAGCCGCGCCACCCCTTGCTCTTGTCGAAGGGAATGACCTCGACCCCCGGCAGATCGGCGAACAGGGTCGCCTCAATCTTGCCGGTGATCCAGGTGATGCGGGTCTGGGGCCACTCCCGCTGGATGACGCGCACCAGCGCCAGCGCGTGGCAGCAATCTCCGATGGCGGAGAGCCGCAGGATGCAGATGGAGGAGGGCGGCGTTTGGAACAGCGGCATGATGTGGCGCAACGATGGCAAAATGGATGGATGGCATTATGCAAACTCCCCTGTGGATTGTAAAATTGCGCCGGTTGCCCGACCGGCACGGCTTTCTGAATGGATGCCCTGCACCCACTATCGACCGGAATTCTCATCATGCTGACACACACCACCCACAACCAGGTCTGCTGGTATGCCGACGGAGTCTTCCGCGATCCTTCCCCTGCCTTGTTCGATCCTGTCTGGTGGCAGACCCATCGCCAGGTGGTGGGTTCTTCCATCGGCCGCGGGGTGACCTGGTTCGTGAAGGATGAATCCCGCCACTTGGTGCTGCGTCACTACTACCGTGGCGGCATGGTGGGCAAGCTGGTGCGTGACCGGTTCTGGTTTGAGGGGGTGGAGAGCAGCCGGGCCATGGCTGAATATCGTCTGCTGGCGACCCTGAGTGAACAGGGGCTGCCGGTGCCGCGCCCCTTTGCGGCCCGCATGGTCAAGCAGGGGCCCTTCTATCGGGCCGACATCCTGATCGAACGCATTCGCGGCGCCAAGGATTTGGTGGCCCTGCTCAAGCAGGGGCCGATCGCCGGTGAGGTGTGGCACAAGATAGGCAAAACGGTGCGCCAGTTGCACGATGCAGGGGTCTATCATGCGGATCTCAACAGCCACAACCTGCTGCTCGACAAGGAGGGCAAGGTGTGGGTGATCGACTTCGACAAAGGAGCCATCCGCTCCCCCGGCAACTGGCAGCAGGCCAACCTGGAGCGGTTGCTGCGCTCCTTCAACAAGGAGTCGCAATTGCACACAAGCTTCCACTTCGTGCCGGAAAACTGGCAAGCCCTGATGGCAGGCTATCAGGGCAAGGTGGCGTGACGTCGGGTTCCACTTCGTAGCTGGAGGCTGGCAGGCCGCTGATGGCGCCACCGGGGGCGAGAGGTGCGAGGCCAGCGATGCTGGCGCGGTTGCTCGGCGCCAGTACCAATGTTACTTATTGAGTGTGATTGCTTGGACAGATATTCAGATCCGGTTTCGAGGCGCGTGATGGAAAGGTATGAGACTCCCGGGGTTGAGGTCACCACTCCCCTTGAGGTGACGCTGATGGCACAGGCCATGGCGATGTTGGAGGCCGGGATCTGGACCTGGTCGGCCGGGCAGGGTCTGAGGCGGGACCCTTCCTGTCTGCAACTGCTGGGTCTGGAGGGGGGCGAGTTGGGGGATCTCGGCTGGCTGGATCGGGTACATCCGGATGATGCTCCCCGTCTGGCAGAGGCCCTGGAGGCCTGCCAGCATGGGCGCAGTAACGGGCTTCGACTCGAGTACCGCATCCTGCACCATCAGGGCCATTACATCCGGCTGGAGGAGCGGGTCCGTCGCGACGAAGGGGGTCAACTGCTGGGGGTGGTTCGCCATCTGGATGCCGCCATGGCGCCCCTGGAGGATCGCCACGACACGGATCCCCTCACCGGCCTCGAGAGCCGCAGCCACTTCGAGCTGTTGCTGGATGAACGGCTGGCCAGCGAAAGCGGCAGTTTCTGTCTGCTGCAGTTCAGCGTGGATCACCGTAGCAAGATCCTGCAGTTGTTCGGGGAGGCGGCCTGCGACGCCATGCTGGCCAAGCTGGCCCGCATCGTGCGCCGCGAGCTGCGTCGGGAAGATCCCTTCGCCCGTTGGGACGAAGACGGCTTCATTCTGATGCTCTCCCAGACCGATCGGTTGAGCGGCCTGGAGATTGCCGAGCGGCTGCGGCTCGAGATCGCCGACGCCAGCCTGCTGCCCCAGCGTCCGGTGACCGTGAGCATCGGCCTGGTGCAGAGCCAGAGTGCCGAGCAGCTCGATCACCTGCTGGCCCGGTTGGCCTCCTGCCACGGTCAGGCGAAGCGGGAACACAACGCCGTGGTCGGCTGACGGCCAGTCACTGTCCGCGTACCCATTGACGCCGGTGGACCCATCAGCGTCAATGGTTTTCAGTCAGCGCTCACTGACCTGCTGACGCTGGCAGACCCAGAGAGAAGCCAGCATCAGCAGGGCGCCCAGACCGAGCCTGAGCAGGTCGGTATCCTTTCCCCAGAGCACCAGATTGACCAGCAGACCCGCGGGGATCAAGGCGTTGTTCATGATGGCCAGCACGCCGCTGCTGACCAGGGTCGCCCCCTTGTTCCACAGGAAGTAGCCGAGCCCGGATGCCCCGACCCCCAGCCAGAAGAGGATGCCCCATTGCAGGGAGCTGGCGGGATATTGAGGTTTGCCCAGCAGCCACCAGGCGGGCAGGGCGATCACCAGGGCGCCCAGATAGAAGCAGCCGAACACCGCCAGCTGGGGCGGCTGCTCAGCCTCCCGGGCCAGCAGCACCTTGTAGCCTACCTGGCCCAGAGCGAAGCAGACGTTGGCGCCCTGCACCACCAGGAATCCCAGTACATAGTTTTCGGTCAGGCCGTCGAAACGGATGACGGCCGCCCCCAGCACCGCCAGCAGGGCCCCCCACAGATAGACAGGCTTGAAGCGCCCTTCCAGCAGGTCGTGGATCAGGGTGACATAGATGGGGGTGAAGATGGTGAACACCAGCACTTCCGGTACCGTCAAGAGCAAGAAGGAGTGGTAGTAGAAGAGATACATGATGCCGAGCTGGATAGCACCGAGGGCCATCAGCTTGGCCACCAGATCGGGGCGCAGCCAGCGACGGCGAAGGAAGGGCAGAAACACCAGGCTGGCGAGCACGATGCGGGTCAGTACCGAGAAGTAGGCATCCACCTGACCGGCAAGGTAGACCCCGATCAGGCTGAAGGAGAAGGACCAGAGCAGGGTAACCCCTATCAAGTAGTTCATGTGATTGAATTGTCGTCAGTTGTCAATTTGGAGGGCGCTATGATGGCCGAGTTGGAAGGCGCGATCCAGCGTTTATGGGAAGGGTTGTCACAGATCGGAGCATTTGCCTTCGAGGCGAGCAACGGGGCCGGATCCGCCACCGACTGGTGCGGTCGCGGGGAGGGGGCCGTGGTGGTGACCGATCACCATGGGGGGTGGCTGTATGCCGAGACGGGTCGCTACACCACGCCCCATGGCCGGGAGCTGACCATGCACAACCGCTTCTGGTGGCAGCGCACCGCACGGGGGATCATGCTCTCCCACTTGCGCTACGAGCAGCCGGTGATGCTGTTCGAGCTGTTGCCCCGGGGGGACGGGCACTGGGTCACGGCCGAGCCTCACCGGTGCGGGCAGGATCACTACAGCGCCGAGCTGACCGAAACCGGCGAGGGTTTCCTGCTCACCTGGCAGATAACGGGGCCGCGCAAGAACGAGCGGTTGAGTTATCGCTACGGACCAGAGGCGCAGAGATAAAAAAACCGGCGCAGGGCGCCGGTAGAGGGGACAAATCGGAGGTTTTGTTAAAACGGTCCCAAAAACAGGAGAGATACACTCTCGTCACACACGCAGAGAGGGTCTTCAGGCATTCAGTGCATAGTTCAGCATGGCTTGCAGCTTGCTGTCGAAGAACCAGGGCAGCAGCACCATCAGCAGACCCAGCACCCCGGCCAGCCGGTGGCGATACTGCCAGCCGGCTATCAGTACCAGACCGCCGCAGAGGGTGGTCAGGATGCCTGACATAGGGCAGCCTCCCGCTGTTGGCGGCGCTGCTGTGCCCACTGGTTGAGGGCGACCGAACCCAGGATCAGGGCCAGCGCCACGCCCGTGGTGGACTGGATCTGCTCGCCGAGGAACAGGGCTCCCAGCATGACGCCGAACAGCGGCACCAGGTAGTTGCTGAAGGAGGCGAAGGTCGGGCCCGCCTTCTGGATCAGCGCCATGTAGAGGAAGTAGACCAGGCCGGTACAGAAGATCCCCAGCATGGCGACGGCGCCCATGGCCTGCTGGCTCGGCAGGGTGAGGCTGCTCAGGTCGGCCACGAAGGGCGCGGCCAGCAGCAGCTGGATGGCCGAGGAGATCAGGATGTTGCGGGCCACGACCACAGGATGGTCCTTAGCGAAGCGCTTGATCATCAGCAGGCCGATGGCGAAGCAGCTGGCACCAAACAGGATGGCCATGGCACCGAGCAGCCCGGCATTCATGCCGCTGGTCAGCTTGGGCCAGAACAGTACCAGCACGCCGACGAAGCCGATGATCACGGAGACGAGGCCGCCCTTGGTGATTCTTTCACCAGAAATAAACAAGGGAGCCGCCAGAATGGTCACAAAGGGGATACAACCCATGACCACGGCCGCGATGGCGCTGTCCACATACTGTTGTCCCCAGGCCACCATGATGAAGGGGATGGTGGCGTCGAGCAGGGCGATCAGCATATAGGTTCGCCAGGGGGTGTGTTCACTCTTGAGGCGCATGAACAGGCAGAGCAGACCCAGGGTCAGGCTGCCACACAGGGCGCGTCCGGCGGCCACCATGATGGGGGGCAGTTCAGCCACGGCCTGGTGCATGAAAATGAACTGGGAGCCCCACAACAGGCCGATCGCCAGCAACAACAGATAGCTACGCATTTGAATCTCCGATGTAATTCGCCTGCGCATTCTATGCAATCTGCTACTATGCCAAAAATGAATTGTCGTCATTCAACTATGGCCAATATCGATGGAACTGCCCCTTTCCCGCCTCGACCTCAACCTGCTCACCGTGTTCGACATGCTGATGCAGGAGCGCAACGTCACCCGTGCCGCCGAACGGCTGCACCTCTCCCAGTCCACCGTCAGCCATGCGCTGGGGCGGCTGCGAACGGCGCTTGACGACCCCCTGTTCGTGATGAGTCGGCGCGAGATGATGCCGACCGAACGGGCCAAGGCGCTGGCGAGCCCGGTGCGCCAGGCGCTGGCCATGCTGGAGCAGGGGCTGCGTCAGGCCAAGGGATTCGACCCGGCAAGTGCCCGGCGGATCTTTCGCATCGCCACCCCGGGCTCGGTGGAGCACGGCCTGGTGCCGGTGCTGGTGGAGTGGATGGTGCAGCAGGCTCCCAACTGCCGACTGGAAGTGTGCGAGCTGGCGGACAGCGACTACGAGCGGGAGCTGGAGAAGGGGGAACTGGATTTGGTGATCGGGTTTGCCGGTGCCAACCATCTCTCGCCCCGGTTGTGGCGCGAGGAGTGGTTCAGCAATCCGCTGGTCTGTTTGTCGCCCCTCGGCAGCGCTCTGCCCGACATGCTGGGGCCGGGAGAACTGGTCAGCCGCCCCCATATCCACACCTCCAGCTGGGGCCACAGCCAGGCCATGGTGGATCTCTGGCTGGCCCGTTTCGGGGTGGAGCGGGAGCTGGGGGTCAGGCTGCCGAGCTTTATGGCGGTACCGCCGCTGATGGCGACCGGCCGCTACCTGGTGGTGGTGCCCGAGATGATCGGGCGCCACTTCTGTCGCCACTATCCGTTGCGTCTGCACCAGCTGGAACCCGCCATCCCCATCGTCTACCTGATGGCGGGCCACCCGCTCAGTGCCCATGACGAGGCGATTGGCTGGTTCAAGGGGTTGTTGCACCGGCTGGCGAGGGAGCGCTACGGCGCGGATGCGCTCGGCCATCCCGCGCCGCAGGGGGCAGATCACGCCAATCCGGAGAAGTAGTCCAGCCCCATCGCCCCCTTCACCTCGGCCAGCACCTCGTCGGTGAGGGCCCGGGCCTGCTCGGTACCCTGCTGCAACAGGCGCAGCAGCTGGCGCTTGTCGGCGATGGCTGCCTCGCGCCGCTCCCGCATCGGAGCAAGCAGGGTCTGCAGGCAGTCGTTGAGTACCTGCTTACAGCGCATGTCCCCCAGACCACCGCGCTGGTAGTGGGCCTTCATCTCGGCCACCAGGGCCTTGTCGGGGTGGAAGGCATCCAGATAGGCGAACACCGTATTGCCCTCCACCTGACCCGGATCGCTCACCTTGAGGTGATTGGGGTCGGTATACATGGCGAACACCGCCTGCTTGATCTCGTCGCTCGACATGCCGAGTTCGATGGTGTTGCCAAGGGACTTTGACATCTTGGCCTTGCCGTCGATGCCGGGCAGGCGGCCGGTGTCGCTCAGGATGGGCTGGCACTCGGTCAGCACCTCTTTGCCCACCAGGGTGTTGAAGCGGCGCACTATCTCGTTGGTCTGCTCCAGCATGGGCAGCTGATCCTCGCCCACCGGCACGTGAGTGGCACGAAAGGCGGTGATGTCGGCGGCCTGGCTGACCGGATAGACGAGGAAGCCGGCGGGCAGGCTGCGCTCGAACCCTTTCTGCTGGATCTCCGCCTTGACGGTGGGGTTGCGCTCCAGCCGGGCGACACTGACCAGGTTGAGGTAGTAGGTCGTGAGTTCGGAGAGGGCGGGCAGGGCGCTCTGCAGGCAGAAGGTGGTCTTGGCGGGGTCGAGGCCAGCGGCCAGGTAGTCGGCCATCACCTCCAGCACGTGATCGGTCACCTTGGCCGGGTTGTGGCCGTTGTCGGTCAGCGCCTGCAGATCGGCGATCATGACGAACTGGCGGTAATGGTGCTGGGCGGCCACGCGCTGGCGCAGGGAGCCGACGTAGTGGCCGATGTGCAGTTTGCCGGTGGGGCGGTCGCCGGTCAGGATCACGGGGTTGTGCATGTCACTCTCTCCAGTTGGGTGAGCCGGGAGGCGACAAAGGGATGAAAACAATGACCGCCTCTCGGCGGTCACGGTGTTTTCTTTTGGAAATTTCACATAGAAAAGCAGTGCCGCCTGTTTAGAAGCAGCACCACCAGTAGTTGTGATTGAATGAGGTCATATTCATGGCAAATCACACTACGCCTGTTCGATCACTTCTGCAAGGGCACGACCAGCATGTCGCAGGGCACGGTATTCATCAGCTGGCGTGCGCTCGAGGTGAGCAGGCTCCAGAAGCTCTGGCGATGGCCGCACACCAGCAGGTCGATCTGGTAGTCCTTGACCGCCTGGTTGACCCGCTCGCTCAGATCGCCGCAGATGACCAGCTTCTTCTCGATGGGGTAGTCCACCGAGGCGAGGAAGGCTTCCAGCTTCTCCTTCGCTTCGGCGATCACCTGGTCCTGCACGTTGTCGATGTCGATGTCGATCATCTCGGTGTAGAGATCCTTGAGGTCCACATCGACATGGATCACCGACAGCTTGGCGCCGTTGGAGCGGGCCCGGTCGACCGCCTTCTCGATCACCTTGCGGTTGTCTTCCGACAGGTCGATCGCGGCCAGTACGTGTTTGTAATAGGTTCCATTCATGGGAGTTCTCCTCACTGATCCTGGGTCCACTATACCAATGTCTGCTGAAACTAAAACGGCATCGTCGCCACAGTTTCAGGATTTGCCTGACCCCGAACCGGAAGGCGTAGAGGTGCAGGTGGCCGGGGAGTGCATATTTTGAACAGGAGTTTGACGCCGGTCACAGGCGTGCTATTGCCCTCGGGAAGGTGGGGGAATAGGATGTGCCCGTGCTTCGCAATGAACACAAAACAACAAAAAGCATCTGAATACCGCTTTGGGGAGCCTCGCGCTCCCTTTTGTTTTTCTGCCCTCTTCCAGCCCATATCCCGTCCGACATCAAGGTAATCCCGCCCCCCTTGGTTATGCTGTAGCCAGTTCCCTTGGCAAAACGACCAGGGCTCCTCACCTGCAACCGGGTGACGCTGTCATGGCCGTTTCTCATGTCCCACCGATGCACCGGAGAGTCCTTCATGATCATTCATCCCCAGATCCAGGGTTGTGTTGCCCGCAATTGCCACCCCATGGGTTGTCGCGCCGCCGTGCTGCAACAGATCGAGCAGGTGCGGGCGGCGGGGCCGTTCAACGGGCCGAAACGGGTGCTGGTGCTGGGGGCATCGTCCGGTTTCGGGCTGGCGTCCCGGATCGCGCTCACCTTCGGCGCCGGGGCCGATACCCTGGGCGTCTCGTTCGAGCGGGGTCCCTCCGACAAGGGGCTCGGCAGTGCTGGCTGGTACAACAACATCTGGTTTCGTCAGGCGGCGGAGCAAGCCGGTCGTATCGCCGTCAACCTGATCGGGGATGCCTTCTCCGACACCATGCGCCAGCAGGCCATCGACGTCATCCGCCAGCAGCTCGGGCAGGTGGATCTGGTGGTCTATTCGCTGGCGAGCGGAGTCAGGGTGATGCCGGATGGCACACAGGTACGCTCGGTGCTCAAGACCACAGGCCAGCCGCTGCAAGGTTGGGGGCTGGATCTGGAGCACGATGCGCTGGTGCAGCAGTCGCTGGTGCCAGCCACCCCGGAGGAGATCCGCGACACCGTCACCGTGATGGGGGGCGAGGACTGGCAGCGCTGGATGCAGGCATTGCAGCAGGCGGATTGCCTGGCCCCCGGTGCCCGGACCGTCGCCTACTCCTATATCGGCCCCGAGTCCACCTATCCCCTCTATCGGGACGGCACCATCGGCTATGCCAAGGAGCACCTGCACGCCACCGCCGAGACCATCAACCTGCAACTTGCCGGGATTGGTGGTCATGCCTGGGTGTCGGTCTGCAAGGCGCTGGTGACCAAGGCGAGCGTGTTTATTCCGGTGCTGCCTGTCTATCTGGGCCTGTTGATGGGGGTGATGAAGGAGCGTGGTGTCCACGAGGGCTGCATCGAGCAGATGCAGCGGCTGTTTGCCGACAAGATGTACGGGCCCAGAGGGGTCGTCGCCGATGGCAACCGGCTGATCCGGATGGATGACCACGAGCTTGAGCCAGCGGTGCAGGCCGCCGTCTCGGCACTCTGGCCCAAGGTGACGCCGGAGAACTTCCGCACCCTGGGGGATTTTGCCGGGTTGCGCCAGGAGTTCATGCAGCTCAACGGCTTCGAGCTGCCGGGGGTGGATTACGGTGCGCCGGTGAACGTGGCGTCACTCACTGAGCTGACGCCCTGACACCCGCACGAGGGGGCATCAGGCGACGTTGCAGGCCAGTTCAGGGGAAAGGTGGGGAGACTGGGCCAGCACGGTCTGGTTGCGCCCCTGGCGCTTCGCCTGATACATGGCCATGTCGGCCCGATGGATGAGCTGGCTCAGGCTGTCATCCTGCGTCGAGCGTTCCGCCACCCCGATGCTGATGGTCATGTGGGGGGCCGCCAGGTAGGCGATCCGGCTTCTCAGCTGCTCCGCCTGCCGCCAGCAGGTGGCCCCGTCCTGGGTCATGGCCACCAGAAATTCTTCCCCGCCCCAGCGCCCGATCAACTGCTGGTCCGGCGCCCAGCTCTTGAGCTCCCTGGCCAACTGCCGGATAGCCTGATCCCCCGCCTGGTGACCATGCTTGTCGTTGATCTGCTTGAAGTGATCGATGTCGATGATGAGCAGGGTCAGGGGCGTTTCGTGCAGCCACTGTTGACCCAGTCTCTCCAGCAGGGCGCGACGGTTGGGCAGCCCGGTCAGCTGATCGAAGGTGGCGAGCTTGTAGAGGTGGCGCGAGCTGCGGTGGAGCCTGCGGGTGGTGAGCCCGAGCAGGATCAGGGCGACGGCCAGCAGCACCAGCAGCAGCAATTGGTAGTAGCGGGCACTCTGCTGGTAGAGCAGTTGCTGGCGCTTGCTCTCGTTTTCCTGCTGCAACGCGCGATTGCTGGCCTCGCTGCGAGCCAGATCCATCTCGACCTGGAAGGCGGCCGCGTGCTGGCTCAGGGTCTGGTTGAAGTGCTGCTTGTAGTACTGCATGTAGCGGGTCATGGCCCCGTAGGCCTCGGGGTAGCGGCCCAGATCGGCCAGCAACCTGGCCTGCATCGCCCGACCATCCATGGAGAGAGGGGCGGTGTGCTCCATCAGCAGTTGCAGGGCCAGCTGCTTCTCGCCACGACCCAGCAGGGTTCTTGCCCGGATCTCGGTCAGACGGGAGGCTGCCTGCGGGCTATCCAGCCTGTCATAGATGGCTTGTGCCTCCTCTAGGCTGCGCCAGGCGGCGTGCCAGTCCGCCCGTGCGTTGAACACCATGGCCTGGTAGCCGAGGACGATGGCGCGATAGTGGGGTGACAGGCTCGGCGTGGCCAGCAGGGTATCGAGCAACTGGCTGGCTCTGGCAGGCTGGCCCATGTCGATGTAGAGCCTGGCCATGTTGGCCCGGATGATGGCCTGGCTGTTGGGTTCGTTGAGCTGCACCATCTGGCCGAGGGCATCCTGATAATAGGTCTCGGCCTCACGGTAGAGATTGAGGTCCGCATAGAGGTTGCCGAGGGTCATCAGCAGACGGCCGCACTGCAAGGTGGAGAGGATGGAACCCGGCTCTTTCTGCTTGAGGTGATAGGCGGTCTTGAGCTCGAGGATCGCCTCTTTCATCTGCTGGGTACGGTAGAGGGCGAGCCCGTTGAGGGCATGCCACTCCGAGACTTGCCTGGGGTGATGCCGGACCGCCGGCCAGAGCTGGGTGAGCAGCTCGAGCGCCTGATCCGGCGTATCGGCATCCAGGGTCAGGGCAATCTGCTGCAACCGGAAGTCGAGCAGGCGAAGGGTCTCCTGCTGGGCATTGGCCAGACCGCGGGCGCGGGCATTGTCGCGCTGTGCCTGGGGATAGCGGCCAAGGGCTGCCTGGGCCAGGGACCTGGCGTAGAACAGTTCCATATCCTGCTGGGGACTGGCGTCGAGGCGCTGCAGATAGCCGACGGGATCGCGCGCCGCCTGCAATTCAGCCTCTTTCAGCAAGGAGGGAGCTGCCTGCAACTGGGTCATCCAGAGCAGCGCCAGTGCCATTATGAATCTCATTGAATCCTTTCCCCGACCAATGGCGCCATCATAATGGCTGATGTCACCTACACCATGTTTCTTTGCTTCTCTATAACCGTATGGGGGAGAGGATGAGGTGAAAAGTCGTCGCAACTGCGGGGTGCGTCGGTTGTCTCTGGTTGCGTCAGGATGCAACAGTGGCGACAATCGTGGGCAAATCACAGTGGAGAATCATCATGTTGGCCAAAGCCATGATCGAGAAGTTGAACGAGCAGATTAATCTTGAATTCTATTCCTCCAACCTCTACCTGCAGATGAGCGCCTGGTGCGAGGACAAGGGCTTCGAGGGGGCCGCCACCTTCCTGCGCCAGCATGCGGTCGAGGAGCGCCAGCACATGGAACGCCTGTTCACCTACGTGAGCGAGACCGGCGCCATGCCGGTGCTGGGGGCCATCGAAGCGCCTCCCCATGAATTCAAGTCCCTGGGTGACATCTTCCGCACCACCCTGGAGCACGAGTATCACATCACCAAGTGCATCAACGGTCTGGCCCACGTCGCCTTCACCACCCAGGATTACTCCACCTTCAACTTCCTGCAGTGGTACGTGGCCGAGCAGCACGAAGAGGAGAAGCTGTTCAAGAGCATCGTCGACCGTCTGAGCCTGGTGGGCGAGGATGGCAAGGGCCTCTATTTCATCGACAAGGAGCTGGCCGAGTTGGCCAAGGGCGCCCCGGCCAGCATCATGGACGGCAACGCCTGATAGTCGTGGACACTTAGTGTTCAGTCAGTACAATGACGGCCCCTTGTAAAGGGGCCGTTTTCTATTTGCAGGTGTCCTTGTACCGCTGTGCTGGTGTCTGCCGGGTACAATCACGGTCCTTTAAGGTAAAGGGGCCGTTTTTCTTTTGATGGGTGAGTGACGATGAAACAGGTGGATGTGGTGGTGATCGGTGCCGGGGCGGCCGGATTGATGTGTGCGGCCCAGGCTGGCTACCGGGGTCGCTCCGTGCTGGTGCTCGACAACGCCAAAAAGCCGGGCCGCAAGATCCTCATCAGCGGCGGCGGTCGCTGCAACTTCACCAATCATCAGGCGGGTCCCCATGCCTTCCTTTCGGCCAACCCCCACTTCTGCAAATCGGCGCTGGCGCGCTATACCCAGCAGGATTTCATCGATCTGGTGGACAGGCACGGCCTGAACTACCACGAGAAGACCCTGGGTCAGCTGTTCTGTGACGAGAGCGCCAAGGATATCGTCGACATCCTGCTGACCGAGTGCGACTGGGCTGGCGTGACCCTGCAGTTCCAGACCGAGATCCTCACCGTCAGCAAGACAGATGAAGGCTTCGTGCTCGACACCAGCAAGGGGGAGATCGCCTGCTCGTCGCTGGTGGTCGCCACCGGCGGCCTCTCCATGCCGAAACTCGGTGCTACCCCCTACGGCTTCAAGCTGGCGGAGCAGTTCGGCCTCACCGTGCTGCCGACTCGCGCCGGGCTGGTGCCCTTTACCCAGCATCAGGCCGACAAGGAGGCCTTCGCCGATCTGGCGGGGGTCAGCCTGCCGGTGGCGGTGACCGCCGAGGACGGCACCCGCTTCAAGGAGGCCATGCTGTTCACCCATCGCGGCCTCTCCGGCCCCGCCATCCTGCAGATCTCCTCTTTTTGGCTGGCGGGGGAGAAGATCCACATCAACCTGCTGCCGGATCTCGACATTCCAGAGACCCTCAAGACCTGGGTCCAGGCCCATCCTGCCCAGGAGCTGAAAACCGTGCTGGGGCGCGAGCTGCCCAAGCGTTTCGTCGACAAGCTGGTGGAGCTGGGATGGCTGGTGAGCAAGCCGATGCGCCAGTACAACGAACGGGAGCTGGAGGCGGTGGCCACCCTGCTGGGGGATTGGCAGATCCTGCCCAACGGCACCGAAGGGTATCGCACCGCTGAAGTGACCCTGGGGGGGGTGGATACCAACGGGCTCTCCTCCAAGACCATGGAGGCGCGCACCGTGCCCGGCCTCTACTTCATCGGCGAAGTGGTGGATGTGACCGGCTGGCTCGGTGGTTACAACTTCCAGTGGGCCTGGTCGTCGGGCTGGGTGGCAGGCCAGTACTGCTGAGGGATGCCGCGGCCCTGCGGTGAATGGCCCCGTCAGCGGCCTCTCGGGTGACAACTTCCAGTGGGCCCGGTCGTCGGGCTGGGGGAGAGGCCGTATTGCTGACAAAGAGGCTCGGCGGATGAGTCCGAGCGGATCGGGCCGTGTCAGGCGGCCCGAGTGATGGAACCAGACGCGGCCTGCTCAGGCCGCGTTTTTTATGGTCGGTCGCTGGCTGCCGGTTGGCCTCTAGCCTCTCCTGATATTGGGCAGGAAGGCGGTCAGCAGGCCAATAAGGGGCAGATAGGCGCAGACCTGATAGACGGTTTCGATGCTGGTGGCATCGGCCAATTTGCCCAGCAGGGCGGCCCCTATCCCTCCCATGCCGAAGGCGAAGCCGAAGAAGAGGCCGGAAATGGTGCCGACCTTGCCGGGTACCAGATCCTGGGCGTAGACCAGGATGGCGGAGAAGGCCGACGCCAGGATGAGGCCGATGACGATCGACAGCACCGAGGTCCAGAACAGGTCGACGTGGGGCAGCAGCAGGGTGAAGGGAGCGACGCCGAGGATGGAGATCCAGATCACCCGCTTGCGACCGATGCGATCGCCGAGTGGCCCGCCGAGCACGGTCCCCGCCGCGACGGCAAACAGGAAGGCGAACAGATAGAGCTGGGCGCTCTCCAGCGACAGGTGGAACTTGTCCATCAGGTAGAAGGTGTAATAGCTGCTCAGGCTGGCCATGTAGAAGAACTTGGAGAACATCAGCAGACCGAGGATGGCCAGTGACCAGCCAATCTGGCGGCGGCTCAGGCCGGTGCCAGCATGGGCCCTCATCCGCCGATGGAAGCTGGCGGCATGGTGGCTGGACCAGCGGCCGACGAAGCTGAGCACGATGACCCCGATGAGTGCGAGCAACGAGAACCAGGCGGCACTGCCCTGTCCCTTCGGCACGATGATGAGCGCCGCGAGCAGGGGGCCGATGGCCGATCCCAGATTGCCGCCGATCTGGAACAGAGACTGGGCCAGACCAGGCTGGTTGCCGGCCGCCATGCGGGCGACCCGGGAGGATTCCGGGTGGAAGACGGAGGAGCCCATGCCGATCAGCATGGCCGACAACAGCACGGCGCCAAAGCTGCCTGCCTGCGACAGGTAGAGCAGCCCCACCAGCGTGAAGCCCATGCCCAGAGGCAGGGAGTAGGGCATGGGTCTGCGGTCGGTATAGAGGCCGATCAGGGGTTGCAGCAGCGAGGCCGTGAACTGGTAGGTGAGGGTGATGAGACCTATCTGGGTGAACGACAGATCGAGCCCCAGCTTCAGGAGGGGATAGATGGCCAGCAGTACCGACTGCATCATGTCGTTCAACAGGTGCGAGAAGCTGATGGCGGCGATCACCGGATAAGCGGTGGTAGTCGGGTTGTCCACCGCGGGCGGGGCGGTGATCGGGGTGTCGGTACTCAAGGTCTTGTCCATGGCTGGGGTATCACTCCCTCTACCATGCCCTATCCCGGCGCATCTGGACATAACCAAAGTGGGCGAACGCCCGGATTGCGTTCGCGTGGCGCGCAGGCCGTTCATGCTGACGGCGTGTGGATGGCTGGTCAGATCTTGTGCTTGGCGCGGGGCGGATTAGTATAGAAGGCCTGCCGCCGCTATCCGGCCCATCACCCGCCATGGAGGGAACATGTTCGAAAGCCTGGGTGTCATCAACGTCTGGACCTATCTGGTCGGTCTCTTCTTCATCATCATCGCCCCAGGCCCGAACTCCCTCTACGTGCTGCGAACCGGTGCCGTGCGCGGCATAGGCCCGGGTTATCGCGCCGCCCTCGGCGTCTTCGTCGGCGATGCCATCCTCATTTTCTGCGCCTATCTGGGGATCGCGTCCCTCATTCGCACCACCCCATTGCTGTTTACCCTAGTGCGCTATCTGGGCGCCATCTACCTGCTTTATCTGGGGGTGAAGATCCTGCACGCGAACTTCATCGCCAAAAAGGCGGGACCGGCGTCCGAGATGGATCCCGGTGAGCGCTATTTTACCAAGGCCCTCACCCTGAGCCTCACCAATCCCAAGGCGATCCTGTTCTACGTCTCTTTCTTCGTGCAGTTCATCGACTTCAGCTATGCCCACACCTGGATCTCCTACCTGGTGCTGGCTGGCATGCTGGAAGCCATGAGCTTCGTCTACCTGACCCTGCTGATCTTCGGCGGTACCCTGATGGCCCGCTTTTTCCGTCAGCGCCAGACGGCGGCCCGTCTCGGCAACGGCCTTATCGGCCTCTTCTTCATGGGGTTTGCGGCCAGGCTGGCGACGCTCTCCTCCTGATCCTGGGGATTGCTGGGCACCTAGTCTGGCCAGCAATCCTTTCCCACCGGGATGAAGCGGGACTGGTAGACGATGAGCTTCTGGTTGCCCGGCTGATTGATCCGGGGATTGTGGTAGGTCTCCCCGGGCAGCAGGTACTTGCTGTCCGCCTCGCTGTCCGCCTGCTGGCAGCCCCGTTTCACCATGAACTCGAAATAGGTGTTGCCGGTATTGGTGATGGTGCTCTGTGCCGGGTCCAGCTGGTATGCAAAACGTGACTGACGCGGGCGCACCACCAGGATGGACTGCAGGGCCAGCTTCACCTCGACGGTTCCCCGGTGCTGCGTCTGGCTGCCTTCATCCACCTGGGCTGCTGGTGACTCGGTGAAGGTGATGCGGTAGTAACGCTCATGGTCATCGGCGGGCCCCTTGTAGTAGAACTTGACGTTCTGGGCATGTCTGGCGTGCAGGGTGAAGCGCCTGGGGGCAAACAGCAGCTCACCGGGGACGGTCGGCTGTGTTCTGCCTCTGGCCGTGGGGTCGCTGATTTTTTCCATTTGTATGTCGTACAGCTTGGGTGAAGCACTGTTGTTGGTCAGGGTTCTGGTAATGAACTCCTGCTCTGGCGCCATGGCAAGAGTCATGGCGCCGATGTCGAGGGCGGCGGCCTGTGAGGCCAGCAAGCCGCCCAGCAAGGGCCAAAGTAGACGATGCATGTTGTACTCCATGGTCAGCGCCAGGTCCCCTTGATGGTGATGGTGCCGCTTTGTTCCACCTCGCCTTCCCACATCTCGTCGCCCATGGTGCGCTGCACCATGGGATCGGTCAGGTCGAATTCCAGCGCCAGTTTGTAAAACCGGGTGATGCCCTGGCCGTTGACGGGATCATTCCACTCCTGCGGTGGTTGATTGTCCTGTATTCCGAGGGTGCGAATATCCACCGGTGTGCGATCGCAGCGAATGGCGTGCCGTGAACCCGCGCCATGAGCCACCGAATCGAATACCAGCCTGGTAGGGATGGGGACGGCCTGTTCAGGTGCGAAGGAGCCTGCCGGATAGAAAGTGCAATATCCCCGATAGGGCGACCCCCTGTCCTGTGAAATAGAAATTTCCAGCATGTATGGAGATGGTATTCACCTGACAGTTGCCCACAAAAGGGAGTGGTCATACGGCTTCAAACCGGATAACAAAACG